>NZ_NOIF01000160.1 GCF_002265265.1 Photobacterium sanguinicancri | reverse complement strand
TACTAATAAAATTGTGATGTTCAACTGATGCATCATATTAAATATTATTTATTATGGAAACCAAAATGAAAACTGTAATGGCGTTAGGCTCTTTTAGCTTGCTGTTTGCTTCGAACTCATTTGCACTAAATATGAGTAATGAAGAAATTCAGTCAATTCTCACTGGTGCAATCTCATACGATGAAAGGTGCTTTGTTGATCTTTCAAACCAAGATGAGAAACCTATTCCGATCGGTTGTGACCAATATATTTTTATCAACTCTTCCACTGTGGATGTACAAAAAAGAAAAGAGAAAACTGCTCACTTGATTGGTGTTGGCTTTGAACATCCTTATGTACTTATCAAAAACCCTTATAGTCAAACTGAAAGTGTAATTAGCTTATTTGATGAGATAAAACCGGATAAGCTTCTCTCTGAAATCGATAAACCGCTACAAAGCCATACTTCTTCCAACACAGCTTCGCATCGCAGGTACGCGCGCTCTGTAAATATGAGCGGTAATAGCTCACAACAAAACATGGTAACAACGAAATATGTGAGAGAAGAAATCCCTTTTTCAAATACAGAGCGTTTCAATGGTAGTCAGAAAGCAGTATTTGAATATAAGCTGGATTTTTTTTCACGTTATCCATTCTTTCACCAATTTGGCCAAATTTCCCCTGACAATAAGAAGTTCGTGAGGGTGAGCTTAGTGAAGAGTCCAGGTGTTAACTTTCATGCGACAGGTGAGTGGCCTCGGAGTTGGACTCAGGATGGTTACGCCGCGCATCAGTCGCGTTATTACTCTTACCCTGATTATCTCGACCAAGTTTCAATCAGTACCTCTTTACAAGATAGTGATATTGAGCTCTATGACTTTGTGCCGAAAAATACCGATAAGAACCTTTCTAAGTTCAGTAAAACCTCAACTGTCGATATTAATATAGGCATTAGTATCCCTAAGGTACCTATTAAGTCTGTAGGTGTGAAAACATCAGAGACGGTGACTTACGAAAATGGTGACTACATGGGGTTTGATGTAAGTAATGGAACTCAGTCATTTAATATCACTTATCGTAATAAACGTTACGGTTCTCATATTACTGATTACAAGGGGTATTGTAACCTGTTGAAGAATACAGAAAACTGGTGCTGGAATTACGCGAGTAGCTCATACGATGATCCTCTTGATTTAAGTAAATTGGAAGGAACACCATATTCAAATGGTTTTGTGCCCGTTTTCTCTTCAACATATGCCAGCCCATATTATAAAACTGGGCTATCAACGCTGAACATAAAGGCCACTGTGACAGGGATGAATGTCCTCGGGTATAGCTATTGGGCTGCTGGACGGCTTTATTACCATGGTTCACAAGCTGGTTACAATCCATATGATAAAAAGTTCAGATTACATCAATATAGTAAATCTACTCAATTTACTGTTGATTGGAATAGTTCAATATTCTCTGGTGCTCAACCTGTAACATTATCGTCCTTAAAAGGATCAGACCGTCAATCACAATGCTTGACGGTAAAACCGGATAATTTCGCTTCGCTTTCCGATTGTAAAAAAGAAGATACACGCCAGCTTTTCTATTATACACCGAATAATAAAAAGTATGTGTATGCTAAAGACATTAATAAGTGTTTATCAACTCAGCAGGAGCAATTGTCGATTGCAGATTGTTCACGCACGACGAATAACAATAACCTTATTTGGCAGTGGTACGATGAAACTCGTAACTTCTCCCTCTTGTATACTCAAGGTATTAATGGCTTGAAAGTACTTCAACCTACGGAAGATGGTAGTCAGATTAATGTTTCACAAATAGAGTCAGCGGAGGCAGCATCAAATGATAATTTATTTGACTCTCGCCTTGGTGATTTTAATGTAGGCGGTTAACTGAATTAACTGTTGGTTTGGAACAATTTGGGTCAGGTGTGTGTTGCTTCGGTAGAGTTATTCTTTACTAAATAACATAGCCTGACCCATGTTAGTTTAGTGCTAAAGTTATGGTTGTTAATATACTGACTCAGTGCTTATTACTTATCTTTAGATTACTAACCCTTGCAATTTGTAATGCTATATAGCCCTGTTTTTGGTTGGTTTTTGTCCTCGCTATGCTTCGTTATACTTCGTGTGATTTTAATAAGTCTGTAAAAGACCCGCACTGGATTTACGTTCCAGCTCGCAGAAGGAAAAACTATGTCTCAATATGTTGTATGTGCGCTTTATAAATTTGTCACGCTTAATGACTACGAAGCCATTCGCCAGCCACTCACTGATCTTCTTAAAGCTAATAACATTCGCGGAACTTTGCTACTGGCGAGCGAAGGCATCAATGGTACGGTTGCAGGCAAGCGAGCATCAATCGATGCCTTGTTGCAATGGTTCAAGCAAGATACTCGTCTTGCCGATGTTGTTTACAAAGAGTCGTTCAGTAAAGAACAGCCCTTTAATCGCACTAAAGTAAAACTGAAAAAAGAAATTGTGACCATGGGCATAGAGGGGATTGATCCTCTTAACGTTGTGGGTACATACGTTAAGCCAAGCGATTGGAACGATCTGATTTCTGATCCTGAAGTGCTACTGGTTGATACGCGTAATGATTACGAAGTAAATATTGGCACATTCAAAAATGCGGTGAACCCAAATACTGAAACATTCCGCGAATTTCCACAATATGTCGCAGAGAACTTAGACCCAGCCAAGCATAAGAAAGTCGCTATGTTTTGTACTGGCGGTATTCGTTGTGAAAAATCAACTGCCTATATGAAAGAGCAAGGCTTCGAGGAAGTCTATCATCTTGAAGGCGGCATTCTTAAATATCTTGAAGAAGTGCCACAAGATGAAAGTATGTGGGAAGGTGATTGTTACGTCTTTGATGGGCGCGTGGCTGTTAATCATCAGCTAGAAAGAAGTGATTATGATGTATGCAATGCTTGTCGTTTACCGATCACCAGTGATGAACAAGCGTCAGAACATTTTGAAAAAGGGGTGAGTTGTCCTAAGTGTGTTGATAAACACAGCAACGAACAAAAAGCGCGCTTTCGTGAGCGAGAAAAACAAGTGCAGCTGTCTATCGCACGTGGCGAAACGCACGTTGGCGGTGACACTGTGCAATTAATCGAGCAGCGGAAGAAGGAAAAGCGAGCGATGAAAGAACAGCAGCGATCAGGCCAAAAAGTGAAATAGTAGGATTTTAGCTCTTATTCGTCTCGGGGTAAGAGCTTATTCTTTTAGTATTAAGGGGGGAATAAAGTTACTTGCTTGAATCGGTGCTTGAATCGGTGCTTGAATCGGTGCTTGTTTGGTTAGGTATTTGGTTGTAAAGCGCAATTTTGTACAAAAATATCTGTGAGGTGTACGCTAGACTGAAAGTGAAACATTGCGTTGAACTTAGAAAAATAATCGAGACTGAATGGCTAGCAAGAAAACCAGTAAAGAAAGAGCTGACTATAAGATTACCGATGATCTTGGTGGTCTTGAAATTCTTGATGCCGAATACGAAAAGCAGAACTTCTCTCGTCATAGCCATGAGGGCTATACCATAGGAGTGATTGAAACAGGCGCTCAGCGGTTTTATCGCACTGGCGGCCATCATGTAGCCCCGCAAGACACCATCATTCTAGTCAATGCCGATGAAGTACATAGTGGCCATTCTGCGACAGAAGGTGGCTGGGCTTACCGTGCTATGTATCCGCTACCTAAGCAACTCGAGCAGTTAACGAAAGACCTTTATTTACCTAGCTATGGCGCACCATATTTCCCTAATGCCGTTATTTCCGATCCTGAATTAGCGAATCAACTTCGCCTTGTTTTCAATACGTTAGAAAATTCAGATAATCGGTTATTAAGAGAGACCTTGATTTACGGCACCTTAGTAAAGCTAATGGGCAGGCATGCGAAATCAAGACTCAATCCAAATTTAGAGACCAAGGCGCAGAAGCAGTTGTTACTGGTAAAAGAGTTTTTGGATGATTATCCGCAAGCGGATGTTTCATTAGATGAACTCGCTAAACTGGCTGCGATTAGCCCTTACCATTTAGTGCGATCTTTTCAAAAAGAGTTTGGCCTCCCTCCACATGCATATCAAATCCAGTCGCGGCTGCGATTAGCCAGAAAACTATTAAAACTGGGTCATAGTATTTCAGATACAGCGCAGGAATGCGGCTTTCACGATCAAAGTCATTTCCATCGTCACTTCAAAAAAGCCAACGGGTATACTCCGGGTCAATACATAAAAAAGCGGTGAGCAAGTTTGTACAATCGCTAATAACCCTAAAAAACTAAATTGAAGAAAGTAGTTACTTAGGTGAAACAATAAGGTGAGACCGTGGTTCAAAATAACAAACAATCTAGAGAGCGACAATCACCGTTCTGGCAAGGTGTAATAGCGGTACTTCCGTTGAGTATTGCGGTGATTCCTTGGGGTGTTTTAGCGGGTTCTTACGCTATCGATGCGGGATTATCTGGTTTAGAAGCGCAAGCAATGTCTGCGGTACTATTTGCAGGCTCAGCGCAGTTAGTGGCAGCAGGGATGTTTAAAGCCGGTGTCGGCATTGGCACTATGTTGGTCACGACTTTTTTTATTACTTCCCGCCACTTTTTATACAGCGTGTCTATGCGAGGGAAAATCAGTAACCTTCCAACGCGATGGCGCTTAATCCTGGGTTTTTGGCTTACCGATGAGCTATTTGCTGTGTGTGGTGGGCAATCTAATAAAGCGTTTAACCCTTGGTTCGCCGCTGGGGCTGGAGGTTCGTTTTATCTGATATGGAACCTAGCGAGTTTTGTTGGCATCGTTGCGGGTAGTCAGTTTCCTTCTTTGAATGAGGTGGGCTTGGAGTTTGCGGTTGCCGCGACTTTTATTGCTTTGGTTATTCCGCAAATAAAATCGATACCTCTTTTAGCTTCTGTCGGTGTTTCTTTAGTTGTATCTGTGCTTTTGACACTCATGCAGATTGATGCAGCTTTGATGATCGCATCGATATTCGGCATGGTGACAGGCTATATGTGCGAGACATTACTGGATAGAAATCAGCACCAAGCTCATTCGCCTAAGAAGCACCTTGATACGAAATCAGGAGGAGAGCAGGAATGATAATGCTATCGATACTGGCAATGACAGCCATCGTGTTTTTTAGCCGTTACGTTTTCCTTGAGCCGCGAGTACCATTAAAGCTAAATAACCATGCTTTACGGTTGCTGAGCTATTCCAGCCCTGCAATTTTAACCGCGATTTGGGCGCCTATTATTTTTCTTCCGGACGGTGAATTGTCTGTGAGTGTAACTAATCCTTACCTACTTGCTGCGATAATTACGGCGCTATTGGTGTGGAAAACAGGCAATGTCTTACTCTCTATTATTCTTAGTATGAGCGCTTTTTTGTTTTTTAATCTCTATCTCTTTAGTTAATGATAAAGAGCCATATGAATTTATGATTAGCGCCATTTAAAACGCTTACTATCTAGCGGCTAGAAATCTATAGTGGCTTTCTAGCTGCTCGGAACCCAAGTGCGTTGGTGAGTATTTTCACTCAACGAAATTCACTTGATGTGCGTGGCGATTGTTTAAATTTTTTGATTCACTTTGTTGAACAATACGTTAACGGTACAGGCATCATTGACCACATCTTGTTGGTAGTGCCAGCCTTGGTTAGTACAAATCTGTTTTACCAATTTAATCCCTAAACCAAAACCATCACTCTTTTCGCCTTTAAGTAGTTCACCCCAATTGACTATGGTTAGGCTTTCTTGCTCAAGTTTTATTAAAATATGGCCGCTGTCGGTATGTTGCATGGCGTTGCGGATCAAGTTAGCGATAATGATGCGTATCATCACTTTAGGAAGTGCTTGAATGACAGGCGATAGCGCTAATTCTACTGTCACATCTTTTCCCCCCAACAAGTATTGGTGCTCTTCTACTAACTCTTCTGTTAATTGGCTGACATTAAAGGTTTCAATTGTTGGTTGATAGTCTTTATTTCGTGTTAACCAGAGTAGGGTTTCAGTAAGGTGACTCATGGTTAGTCCTGCGCGGTTAATACGGTCTAGCGGTTTTTGGCAGGCTGGTGGTGCATCGTGCCACATATGATCCATTAAAGAAGCGTTACTTAAAATCACGGCAATTGGTGTTCTTAGTTCATGACTCGCATGTTGAAGAAACTGCGATTCTCGACTTAAGGTTTTTTCAATGTTTTGTAGGTTGGTATGAATCTTCTCGGCCAAATCATCGAGTTCGCGAAAACCAAAAGCAGGCACAGGATCCGCGAGTGTTTTTAATGTTAACTGCTGTGCCCATTGATGAAGCTTGCTGATAGGGCGAGCGATATAGCGAAGTAATAGTAACCCTACAAAGATGAATAGAATGATGATGACACCTGAAACCATGGTAATTGATGGTAACCCTTCTTCTATTTTTTCAACTTCTGGCTGTAAGAAGGTGTCATCGAATGTATTGACGATGTAATAGGTTAGCCCTGTTTGAGTTTGTGCAGGATGAATGAAATATATAACCCGAGGGAAGTCATACCAATTATCTTTCACTTTAAAGTTATAGTGTTCGTCCATTTTAAGTTGATCAACTGTGAACTTATTTTTGATATCTTCGGGTAGAGCGTCATAACCTCGAAAAATTTCCGCATCAATAACATCAATCTTGTTTTCTATAACCTCAATTCCTTGCTGATCCACTAAATTTGAAACATGAACAGAGTTAACGGCCAGTGAGTTATCAAGCCCCCAAAAATAGAAGCTCTGAGCTAGAAGCGAGTAACAAAGAATAACCAGCAGTAGTGCGCTACCAATGGATGCGAAAACTATGCGTAATAAGCTTTGGTTGATTTTCATACGGCCACTTGAGAAAAGTCCTAATAGGGATATACGCCACTGAGTCAATATGACCGAATGACTGCGCTAACTTGTTATATTTCAAATAAAAACCTTTAAAAGCAATGATGCAATCATTTTGACATGCTATTTTGGTATAAATAGCTAATAGGGGATGCTTTTTTGAGAAATAAAGGTTTCACGCTTATAGAGCTGGTTGTTGTGATTGTTATCCTTGGTATTTTAGCGGTTACCGCTGCTCCGCGTTTTTTAAACGTACAACGCGACGCGAGAATAGCTGCGTTAAATGGCTTTAAAGGCGCATTTTATGCGGCTGATGGTATCGTGATGTCAAAAGCAATGACAGCGGGTATCGAAAACTCTATGTATGATACCGAAATTCCCAATACGGGTATTTATGTGCGCCAAGGTGTGATGTCACTCAATGCGAAAAATATTGCCGCTGCAATGAATACCGATGGCTTTACCATTCTTGATAAAGGCAGTGCGGATATGCCATCTATCTATGTGTTACTTGATAATATGGTCGAAAATGGTCAGATGAAGCAAAAATGTCTCCTCATCTTTACCAGAGGGGTAACAACAGTTTCCGATCCTAAGCCTCTTTTACCATTAAAGGCATTTTTAGTTGATGACGAATGTTAACCCTTTAATTTAATTCGCTATTTGACAAGTTTAGCCTGCTTTAACCACCCAACCTTTGCCCGCAACAGTATGCAATAGCTTGATACCTGGCGCTTGTTCAAGTGATTTTCGTAAGTAGTAAATGTGTGCCTTTAACGTATTACTGTTGGGGGCATCGTCACCCCATAGTGCGCTTTCTAGATCTTCGCGACTCACAACGTTTGGGCTTGCACGCATTAATACTTCAAGAATAGTAAAGGACGCAGGCGTTAATTTGATAGTGTGATTGCCTCGAACCACTTGATGCGCATTATTATCCAGCTCCAAATCATCCACTTTAATGACAGGGCTTTGACTACTTCGACGGCCAGACAACACCATGATTCGCGCCAATAATTCGCGGTTATCGAAGGGTTTGGGTAAATAGTCATCGCCACCCGAAGCAAAGCCTTCTAGCTTGTCGTCAATACTGCTGCGGGCCGTTAAAAATAAAATCGGCGTTTGGCATCCTTCTTGGCGAAGGTGTTTACACAAGGTTAGTCCATCCATTTTAGGTAAACCAATATCGATAATCAGCACATCATAGCGATTGGTCTGTGCAAGGTTTAACCCTGCGGCACCGTTACTCGCATAGTCTGGCACTATGTTTTCAAATTCCATAAGCTGAAGCAGTGTCTCAGCTAAATCACGGTCATCTTCGATTAATAGAACTCGAGTCATCGTTACCTTCATATCGTGTTGCGGATAAGTCGTAGTGATAAGCCATGTAGCGGTACTTGTCTTGGCTGCATTTATTATCTGAAATCAGAGCTTACGGTGAAAGTTACATTAGCGAGAGTAAAAGTCGAGTAAATGGTGCTTTACCGTCTGATCTGTTTTCTCTTTCTGATTGATAACACTTTCATTGTACGCCTGTTTTGCTGATCTTTTACCTTCTCTTTACTGCGTCGACGTTATGGTTCTTTTTTATTTGATGGGTTATCTCCAATGGGTGAGATAGCGCCTTATCGTGAGAAGAGCAGTAATGACTGTAGATAGACAAAAATCGCGCTTGCTGATTGCCACCATACTGATCAGTACTTTGCTGGTTGGGTGCAAGGGAAATATTTTCACAGCAAAGACAGAAGCCGCCGAAGGAGAGCCGCCTTTAATTGCCAATGTTGCTGTGATGAAAGCAGAGCGACAAGCCGTCACTTTATTTGATGAACTGCAAGGGCGTGTTGTGGCCTTTCGTACTGCGGAAATTCGGCCACAAGTGAGCGGTATTATTACCGAGCGTTTATTTAAACAAGGGGAAATGACAGCCAATAACAAAGCATTATTTCAAATTAATAAAGAACCTTTTGTTATTGATATCAATGAAAAAGAAGCCTCTCTGGCACAGGCTAAAGTAAACCTTGAGCAAACACAGCGAAAATACAGCCGTTTGCAAGCATTGGATAAAACGAGCTCAGTCAGTAAGCAAGCATTTGAAGAAGCGGAATTTAATTATAAAAAAGCGGCTGCCAATGTTATGCAAAATGCAGCGACGTTAGAGCAAAGCAAACTTAACTTTAAGTACGCGACGATTCGCGCACCTATCTCCGGCATTATTGAGCAAGCGCTTGTTACTGAAGGGACGTTAGTCAACAAAGGCGACGCTCAGGCGTTAGCGATCATCAAACAGATCGATAAGGTGTATATCGATGTGCGCCAACCCGCCTCTAAATTACCGACACTGCGTAAGTTGGTCGCGAAAGGTGATGCGACCAATCAAAAAGGTTTGGGGGTGAACATCATGCTGTCTAACGATGGTGCTGACGATATTATGGGGAAAATTGTTTTCTCTGGTATCAGTGTAGATGTGAATACTGGTGATTTAATCGTTCGTATTCTTGCAGACAACCAGCAGCAAACGCTTCTTCCTGGCATGTATGTACGTACTGAGGTTCCCCGTCGTTCATTAAACGCCTTCATGCTGCCACAACAAGCGATTCAACGAGCAAGTAATGGTGATGCGTATGTCGTTGTTATTACCTCAACAAATCAAGCAGAGAAACGCACTGTTACCTTAGCGGGTATCAGAGACCATCAGTATGTTGTGTCAGAAGGTATTAAAAGTGGTGATGCTGTGATCATTGAGGGACATGAGAATGTCATGCCGGGCGCACAGATCAATGCTTCTCAGTGGCAGTCAGATGCTCAAGCGGCGTAAAGACGCAAGATTGTAAGGAATTCCATTTTGTCTCAATTTTTTATTAATCGCCCCATTTTTGCTTGGGTGATAGCAATACTGATCATCCTGTCTGGTGTGATCGCCATTCCTAAGCTTGCCGTGGAGCGTTTTCCGAGTGTTGCTCCGCCAAGTGTTAGCTTGTACCTCTCGTATCCAGGCGCAAGCCCTCAAACCCTTAATGATACGGTAGTGTCTTTAATCGAACGTGAGATCTCTGGTGTTAAAGGCTTAATGTATTTTAAGTCGTCATCGGATTCGAACGGTAGTGCCGAAATTACAGCGACCTTTAATAACGGTACTAATCCCGAAATGGCACAAGTTGAAATTCAGAATAAGCTAAAAGCCATTGAACCGCGCTTACCGCTTTCTGTTCGTCAAACGGGTATTCAAGTCGAGTCGTCATCATCAAGCACTTTGATGTATGTTGGCTTGATTTCGCCGAATGGTGCGTTCACTGAAGCCGAACTTAGCGATTATATGATCCGAAATATCACCGAGGAGCTAAAACGTGTTCCTGGTGTTGGCCGTATTCAAATGTTTGGTGCCGAGTTTGCCATGCGTATTTGGATCGATCCGCTAAAACTCAATGCGTTCAACTTAACTGTTAGTGATGTAACCAAAGCGATTCAAGAACAGAACGTGCAAATATCACCGGGTAAGGTGGGTGATGCGCCAATCAGCCTTGGTCAAAAAACCGTTGTACCTTTAATGGCTCAAGGGCAATTAGAAACTCCTGAAGCCTTTCGCAACATTGTGCTGCGTTCAAAAAGTAATGGCGGCTCTGTTTTACTGGGGGATGTCGCAAGTGTTGAGCTAGGTTCTCAAAATTATCAATACTCAAACCGTGAGAATGGTAAGCCCTCAACGAGTGCATCAGTGAAGTTATCGCCGGGCGCCAATGCCATTGCTGCATCGAACGGTATCCGCGCGCGCTTAGATGAATTAAAGCAGTCTATGCCTGAAGGTATGGATTACAGTATTACGTCGGATGCAGCACCGTTTGCAAAAGTGTCGATTACAAAGGTTGTGATGACCTTGTTCGAGGCTATGGTGCTGGTGTTTTTTGTCATGTATCTCTTTTTACAGAATATCCGTTACACCATTATTCCTGCCATCGTTGCCCCCATTGCGCTATTAGGCACTTTTACGGTGATGCTGATGTTCGGCTTTTCCATCAATGTATTTTCGATGTTTGGTATGGTACTGGCCATTGGTATCATTGTAGATGATGCCATTGTGGTGGTCGAAAATGTTGAGCGTGTTATTACGGAAACGGGTGTATCGGCAAAGAAAGCCACACAAATGGCGATGAAAGATATATACGGTGCCTTGATTGGTATTACGGCCGTACTTTCTGCGGTCTTTATTCCAATGGCGTTTGCTGCGGGTACGGTGGGGCTTATTTTCCAGCAATTTTCATTGGCAATGTCGGTATCGATTCTTTTCTCGGCTTTCTTGGCATTAACGCTGACACCTGCATTATGCGCCACGATATTAAAACCCCATAACGAAGCCCATACGCATAAAGGCGGCTTCTTTGGCTGGTTTAATAAAGCTTTCGAGCGGCTCACTAATCGTTACCAAGGCTGGGTTGCAAAGCTGGTGGTTCGCACAGGGCGAATGATGGTGTTTTATTTAGTGTTCGTGGCTGTTGCTGTCTACGCGTTTGGTAAAATCCCAAGCACCTTTTTGCCCGAAGAAGATCAAGGCTACTTCTTAACGTCTATTCAGCTACCGTCAGATGCGACACAAGAACGCACGATGAAAGTGGTTGAGAAGGTTGAGAGTTTTGTTGAGTCTCGTGAAGGGGTTGATGCGAACATGTCGATCCTTGGGTTTAGCTTTAGTGGTTCAGGTGCAGGCTCTGCGTTTACGATCACGACCCTAAAAGATTGGAAAGAACGCAATGGAACAAGTACACAGCAAGAAGTGGAGGCGCTATCAACGCATCTACAAGATCTTAACGAAGGTTTAGTGTTTAGCTTGTTGCCAACGGCCATTGATGGTTTAGGTACATCTTCGAACATTTCGTTTCAGCTAATGGATCGTTCAAACTCAGGCTATGACAAGTTCCAACAAGTACAAAGTCAATTCTTACAAAAAGCTCGTGAGAATAGTGCTTTTGCAAGTGTGTTCTTTGAATCCTTACCTGAAACGAGTGGTATAAAACTCAAGATAGACCGTAAAAAAGCACAAGCACTTGGTGTAATGCCGTTCACTTAAGGTGAGCGGCTTTCTTATTTTTGGCATATCGTTGAGGTCTTGGTTTTACCGTTCTTGGGA
>NZ_NOIF01000159.1 GCF_002265265.1 Photobacterium sanguinicancri | reverse complement strand
GTAGGCTATTCGTCGGCAGCGTCTTATGTGTATAAGAGACAGTCTTTAAAATATTTCCGCTTCCCACATCCTCGACATTGATAAATAGTGCGTACACCAATTAAAGAACCAAATAACCCGATATTTGTTTAAAAAAACAAAAATCCATCGCAATGATTACAAATCATAATTGACCTCGCTTTTGTTGTGTTGCCATTTTTTGCTTCAAAAATGCATAGAAATACTTGCGATACTTCCCGTTGACCCCTTTGGGTTATGGGGTTTCTTTCCACTCTTTTCGTGATAGTGATGCATATCTGTTGATAACATCATTACTTAATAACTTTAATTGCGTTGGATATTTACTTATCTGTTTTCCACCGTCTTTCGCTTTCTTAACCTGCTGTTGTACGAAGACCGTCATAAGAGTGAGCAACACTATAAATATGCTTGATCCAATAAGGATACTAGCCAAAGATAGCTCTATACCCATAATATTAAAGCCATTTATCTCGAAGCACACCGCACATAATGTCTTTTGTCCACTCAGGAGAGCCATTGTCCAAACGCTTGAACTCTTTAAACTGTCCTTTCGTCACTTGTTTTTTAAACCACTTAGTTCGACCCGCCAGATCATATTTATCTGCAACTTTTAACTTAATGATTCCTTTTTCAATACTATTGATATCCTGCTTTATGGCGCAAGCCTCAATTTGACCAAATATCTTACCAATCTCTTGTGCTGATTTGGCTACCGCTGGCGCTGCAAATAATGATGCAATCACAACAGCAATAGTACTTGTCTTTTTCATGCCCATAACTATCCCTCTTTTATTAAATTGATCCATATAGCCTCAGTGGCTCTCTTAGCTTGAATTGGATGAAAGGAGATGCATCCCCCTTTGCTTCTTAACCATTAATCTCCAAACCACAATAAAGGATGCCGTCCTTTATTGTGGTAAAATCTTACATTAAGAAGTAAAGGAATGCTACATAGGATTGGCATATAGGAGGGTGATGTTCATCAATAACGAAAAATCGACACTGTTCGGGCAAAATAAAAGCCTGATATTTATGTTAAATATCAGGCTTTTATTAACGATAATGTAACCACTAAAAGGCATCAAACAGATTAGATATAAATGCTCTCATTTACATTTAATATTGCTTATTACCTAATTATTCGTAGTGGCGCCTTCAGCTATCGCTTCTGCCGTTGCATCTTCAACAGCTAAAAATAAGTAATCTACCGTTCCTTTAGGTGAGGTCATCGGGTTCAGCGTTACATTCTGGTACATGAAAGAGGCTTGCTGGGTAATTGGTCTTACATTTCGGCACTTAAACAAATAAGGGCGCTGACGCCATATTAAGAAACTACGGCAACCTAAGTTAAAAACAGGGCGCGATTTTGCCACAAACCACTCCTGAGGTATTTCAGGAAACACCTCAAACAATGTCTTACCAATCACTTCATGGGATTGTTTGCCACTATGGTGCACCATAAAGCCATTCCAAACGTGAATGGTATAGTCTCGATCAAGCACCACTAGGCCAAGATCGACATGTTGTACCATATCAACCATCCAGTGAAACTGTTCAAATTCAGCCGGTAACGACAGCATGCTTTAATCCTCATCCAGCAAGTAAGACAACTTGTTATCAAGCAATGGTAGTGATTCATCAACAAACATCAGTAACATGTCACATTTGATATTGGTGTTTTCAATACAGTAACTAACTTCAAACGTCATCGTGCGTCGCCAATTACCCGATGTTTGATCAATGAAAGAATCGACAGGTTGATGCTTTCCGAGCAAAACTGGGTGACTTTGGAAGAATTTAACTTCAGCCTGCTGCCCCAACCCTTTCAAAAAAGAGCCCACAAGAATGTTGCTCACATCCATTAATAGCTCTAACTCAACATCTTGTCCGCTACCTGCAGGATATTGCATCAGCTGCATGACTTCGCTAACACTAGAGTCACTTAATAAAACAAGTGCCTCCCCTGCAATACCTTCTCCACTAAACCCTTGGCATACTCCCGACATATTACTGTTACTGGCGAGGTGACGCATTGTCATGTGAAGTTCGCTCACTTCAAACACGTTCACGTTTGGTAGCGGTAAATTCACAAACACGTCGAAATGGCGCGCTAACGAATCAGCTGCGCGGCCAATCGCAACGTTGGCGACTTCAAGGTAAATATCACGGCGGCGTAATGCTGGAATAGCTGTACGCTGAAAAGGAGCATCAAAATCAAACTCTGCAGGAGGTGGCAGAAGATCTTGTAGCAGCGTTTTTATATATGCTTTGTCGACAGGTTTTTTGAGAAAATCGATCGCACCAAGGGCTTTTACACGTGATTGTGCCTGGGGCTGAATATCGCCAGAAACGACGATAACTTTGATGTCGATACCCTGTTCTTTAATCGCTTGTAACGTTTGATAACCATCCATTTCTGGCATGGTAAGATCAAGAAACATCAGCGAAAACTGTTTTTCTTGCAGCTGTTTTAATGCATCAAGGCCATTTACTGCAAATGTAACTTCGGCATTCAACGAACTTGGTAAAGCGCGCGCCATTTGCTTTCTGGCTAATGCGGAGTCATCACATATTAATACTGACGGTGTCATACTCGCTCCGATGCGCTTCTTGTTGCCGATATACGCCAACATGCAGTGTAATGCGAGTTTAGTTTCAACCTAACGAAGAGCTGTTAACATCCTTATTATTAGCATGCCGAACCCAATACAGTGCCTTCATCGCCATACCAAAGGTATCGGGATGATGTAACACAACTTTTCGCTATAGAACCTGCATATTGATACGCGTTTTGGTTTATGGAGCGCTTTTTTTGATTTATTTTAGTACGGCAATAATATCAGTAGATTGTTACTTGGTCTTGCTTAATTCCCACCAAAATGTGCTTTTCTCGTATTTTAAACGCACGCAATCCATTCTTGAATGTTAAGTTTGCTACTAAAACATACAATCCACGCTAAGGGGTCATCGCTTCATCCCTCATAGGAATAAGCATTATTTAAGTTCTCGGTATTTTGCTAGAAGCTGAGATCTTCATCGTGCAAAACATGCACAAAAAAGAACTATTTATCCGTCAATTTCGTATATAAAGGCAAACGATTACATTCTAACTATTTCATTACCTGCAATGGCTCAGTAGAATAGCGACTCGAATATTTCGGATTGATTGTTATTACCAATGATTATGAACAAAACAAATAGCACAAAAAAAACCTCTAAAGTTGGCATTGTCGGAGGCGGTGTTGCGGGCTCAACCATCGCTTTAAGACTCGCTGAAATTGGGGTTGAAGTGGTGTTATTTGAAGAAGGCGCATCCCTTGTCAATGGCCCTCCTATTTGCCACTTACACGCGGGTGGTAATTTATACCGTGAAATTTCTGATCAACAATGTGTGGACTTACTCAAACAATCAATCGATACACTGCGTGTTTTCCCCCACACAGCCAACATACGCCCAACGGTGATTGCGGTACCCAAACGAGATAAAGGTGAGCCCGATGCTCTTTTATCTCGGCTTGAATTACTGCGAAACACCTACCATTCTCTTATTGAGTCTGATGCTAATAATAAAGTCCTAGGTGAGCCAAGTGATTACTTTAAGCTCTATGACCAAGACACTTTAATAGAGCTTGCATCAAGAGATTTTCCTAGCACACCGTCATCACTTGATGATTGGATGATCCCTGTTGCTAAAAATCTCAATCTTGATGAATTCAAATACCCGCTTGTCTTAGTGCAAGAATATGGCTTGAGTGTCTTTCGTATAGCAGCAACCGCATCACTTGCTTTGTCACAAATGTCGCATTGTAAAGTGCTAACAACCGCTAAAGTGAACCACCTTGAGCAATGCGAATCGACATCGCAATGGAATGTTCATTATCAGCAATTTGATTCAACACTTGGTGATTGGGTTACAGGCTATGAACATGTTGATTATTTGATAAACGCATGCGGTTACAAAACAGGTACGCTTGATAATCTAGCAAAGCTACCTCGTGAACGAATGGTGGAATTTAAAGCGGCCTACGTTACGCATTGGGAACATAGCCAAGGTACATGGCCAGAGGTGATTTTCCACGGTGAGCGAGGTACCCCCAATGGTATGGCACAATTAACACCATACCCTGACGGTTATTTCCAATTACATGGCATGACAGAAGACATTACTCTATTTCCAAAAGGCTTAGTCAGTTCTACCGCTGCCAATGCACAGCCTGAATTGAGCGCACCTTTTATCAAGAAGTTAACACAGCATTGGCAACAAGATGAGGTTGATTTAAGAAGCGCACGAGCAATAAACCATATGGCGCAGTTTATTCCTGAGTTTTCGTCGGCAACGATCGGGGGTAAGCCTCTATTTGGTGCGCAACAGATTCCAGGGACAGATCCATCATTACGTGCCGTTGATATCAGTTTTGATGGTATCAATTATGCGAGGACTGAAATCGTGAAAGCATCATCAGCTCTTTCAGCTGCAGATGCCGTTGTCGATAAATTGCAAAAGCTCCAGTTAATTACCAATGATCAACACACTAGCCTTGAGTTAAGCTTCCCTATTACGCGAAGCCTAACATTAGAACAAGTGGAAAATTTTGCTGAACAACTTGCCGAACAGCGCCATTACCCATCAGCACTTGCTCGTCGTGTCGCTTTCTAAAATACCAATCTAATTATATGCCCAGACCTTCATTTATCTGGGCAGTATAAATATCTTCCAAAATACAACTATGCCGCGACAGAATTCTCATTAAATACAAACGCTAGAAAATAAAACCACATAAAGAGAGGTTTTATTCACCAATCCATCAGCTTCAAATTGATGTTTGTTCTGCAATCCTCTATCTTTACCCTTCATTTTCTCTAATGCGCAGCTTAATAGTCAGATATCACGATGCATTCATCTATATTCAGCTTTTGATTGGATATGAATAACTACGCGTTATCTTGTTTTTTGCTACTAGGCTTATAGCATCTTTAAAAAAGCTAAAAAATATAATGAATAATAAATTAGGACTAGGCGCACTCACCGCACTGGTTTTAAGCACTATGGTTGGCGCAGGTATTTTCAGTTTACCGCAAAATATGGCCGCAGGCGCAGGGCCAGGTGCTGTAATGATCGGG
Organism: Photobacterium sanguinicancri; assembly: GCF_002265265.1. Lineage (GTDB taxonomy): Bacteria > Pseudomonadota > Gammaproteobacteria > Enterobacterales > Vibrionaceae > Photobacterium > Photobacterium sanguinicancri. The sequence continues at coordinate 6,754 of NZ_NOIF01000159.1, read as the reverse complement.
TGGCTGATAACGGGCATTGGCATGCTTGGTTTAGTCCGTGTTTTTTATAGCCTTTCAATCCGTAAACCCAATTTAGACGGCGGTGTCATTGCTTATGCACAAGCTGGTTTTGGGGATTTTCTTGGCTTTAATTCCGCATGGGGATTTTGGCTAAATACACTACTTGCTAATACTTCATATGCCGTTGTCGTATTCAGTGCGATTGGCTACTTTACTGACACACCTGACAACATTTTGTTTGGGTCAGGAAACACTTGGCAAGCCATGCTTGGTGCAACCATTTTAATTTGGTTGATGCATTTTTTAGTCACTCGAGGCATCAAAGAAGCAGCATTAGTCAATGTTGTTGTCACACTTGCCAAGTTAGTTCCACTCTGTGCCTTCCTCGCATTTGCTGTACTTGCTGCCAATGTTGATAAATTCAGTATGGACATATGGGCGCAGAACAATAGTGGCTTAGGTAATGTGATGGATCAAGTCCGCTATACCATGTCGATAACCCTTTGGGTATTCATTGGTATTGAAGGTGCTGTCGTGCTATCGGGTCGTGCCCAAAGCCGTAAAGCTATCGGACAAGCAACTATTATTGCCTTAGTCGTTGCACTTGTTTTGTATGTATCTGTAACACTTTTTGCTTTTGGTGTAATGACACAGCAAGAACTGGCAGCACTTAACAACCCATCTATGGCACACATCCTTGAGCATATTGTTGGCCCTTGGGGCGCATGGCTAATAAATATTGGTTTAATTGTTTCAGTATGTGGTGCGCTTTTAAGCTGGACGGTTGTAACGGCGGAAGCCCCTATGGTTGCAGCCAAGCAAGGGTTATTCCCTCGATGGTTTAGTCGTGAAAATAGCCACGGCGCTCCCATTGCTGCATTAACAGCTTCGACAATCGGTGTGCAAGCCTTCTTAATCATGACGTTATTTAGCGAAAGTACTTACTTAACACTCGTCAACATTGCAACTTCTTCAATCTTGATCCCTTACGGCCTATCTGCAGCGTACGGTTTACAAGTTGCATTGAAGAACAATTGCTATGAAGGTAGCCGTAGTGCACGCAATTGGGATTTGCTCGCAAGTAGTATCGCAACGTTATACGGTACATGGTTAATTTATGCCGCTGGCTTGGATTACTTATTACTCGTGGCGCTCCTTTACTTTCCGGGGTTGCTTGTTATGTTTTGGACACGTAAAGAGCGAAATCAGGCTTTACTCAACAGTAAAAAAGAGTGGTTCGGCGCTATAGTCATTACTGTGATGGCAAGTTCAGCCATTACTTTGTTAGCCAGTGGCACATTGAATATTTAGGTGCATTAAATATTTAATACTAATACTGAATTAAACAAAAAAGGCTTAATCAATCATCGTAATAACGAGCATTGAGTAAGCCTTTCTTTAGCGCTATAAGTAGCCTAACACACGGCTAATAGAAGACAGCTAACCAAACCGTTTCCTGACTTGGGTCAGTCCAAGTGACGCGGTGACGTTGGTGTGCTGGGATATTGATGTACTCACCTTCTTGTAAGTTCACTTCATTCATATCCGTTTCAAATAACAGCTTGGCTTGACCCTTTATGACCATCACCCATTCGTTTTCATCCTGATCATACCAATCGCCACTCGGCGTGATGTGACCTTTCGAGACGATGCGTTCAATACGCACATTGGGGGCTTTTACAATATCGTTAAAAAATTCATCAGGTAGCTCGCTTGGTATATCAGCAAAGATGCTATTTTTCATATTTATCCCAATAATCCATATGGCATAAAATATGGTACAAAACCACAATCACACCTTCATTAATAAAAGGCAGGGGCCCCCACCTTTTAATTGAATGTCGCGTTTATAGATATTTCATGGTTATTCAGGCAGTGATATCTCAATCTTACGATTGAGTATTTCTAATTCACTATTTAAGGCACTGAGCTTAGCCTGTTCACCCTCTACGATATCAAGCTTAGCTTCGTACTTGGTACAATCCGCTTCTGATACCCAATCCCAGCTTGTTCCGCTTTTAAACTCATCACAAGCTTTCTTCGATTCTTTCGCTACTGCTTGTGCTTTTTTAACATCAGCGGCAGCACTATCTATTTGTTTTTGAAGTTTTAACTGCTGCTGATACAACTCTTTCGAGTTATCAAGAACAACTTTTTGTTTCTCAGCTGTCACTTTTAACGCCACCACTTTTGTATCCAGCTTTTTCTGAGAAACAGTCATTTTCTTTTGCTGTTTTTTCAGCTGGGCTAGTTTAGCTTCAAAATCTTTTTTCTGTTGTTCCAATTGGGTCTCTGCCGTGTTTAAGTCTGCGCTATATTGCTTCTTATCCAATGACGACTGTGTCTCCAACTGGGTATAACGCACGTCAAGTTGCGTGTATTTCTCTTTCCATTGCTGATTTTCGTCAATGGCTATTTGGTATTGATCCTGCGTAGGGCGATCTTGGCGCTGCCATACCGCCGTTGATAAAATAAAGCCTATTGCAGATCCGACGAATGCAGCTATAACCAAAGATGATGTTGTGCTTCCATTTTGCATTTTTGAGGGCATCGTTACCTTCCTCACATTAAAGCCAGCGTTGTTACTAATCATATCAGCTAGATAGCGATATATGTCAGCACAGTATCAATTATATTTACTGCACTTTTATGAATTTCACCTGTCCAAATATTAAGACAAGTTCTTACTGTAGGTGAATCCAGCCTCTAAGACATCTGTCTCAACCACAGCTAGCTACATTCAAGTCAAGAAGACACATTATTGTACGCGATAATTTCAACGCTCAAGGAGGCAAGTAATGGTTACCCCACTTTTATTCCTAACCGTATCCGCATTTTCAACACCATTACTTGAGAATTCGAGTTACCATCAACAAGGCAATACCTGCTTTCTTACTGTGAATGAAGAACGCAACCAGCAAAACATTGTACTGCTTTTAAGCCTCTCAGCTAGCGAGGAAGCCGCCGTTACTGTTTTTCATCGCCAAGCGTTTGAGGACAAGAGTGCAGGCCTACTACGTCAATCAACCACACAACTTGATAACTGGTATGCAAACCAAGATTACCCTGTTGATCATAGGCTCTATAAAGAAGTTGATAACATGGCTATCTATGCGACAACCCTGTCACCACCAAATGACAATGCCACCGCATTTATTAAAGAGTTCAAAGCGCGGGGAAATAAAACACGGCTAGATATGGATGGAATGAACACATACTTGTTCTTTGTCGCGGATAAAGCACAAGCGGATGCTTTTTATCAATGTGGGATATCGGTAAAAAGCTTGGCTGCTATCCAGTAACAGCAGCCAATTAGGTGAACCGTCAGACTATTTGCTTGATAGGTTTAGGGTTAGATCGCCAGCTTTGATCCAACCGATTTTACGCATTGCTTCTGCAATTACTAATGTGATTACCGCAGGGGCAAGAAAGTGCATGATAAAGATTGCTTTATATATATCACCATCAGCTAAACCTACACCTTCCATTGCTATATACGTTTGAATTTGGCCGACAAAGCCAGATGTACCCATACCAGCACCAAGTGGTGTGTTTTCCATCGTAAATAGTAACGTAGATACAGGACCGAGAATGGCAGAGGTAATAATAGGCGGCCACCATATCTTAGGATTACGGATAATATTGGGCATTTGAAGCATAGATGTTCCTATACCTTGAGCCGCAAGCCCTGCCCAACGGTTTTCTCTAAAACTCATTACGGCAAAACCCACCATTTGTGCACAACACCCTACCGTCGCAGCACCCGCAGCTAAACCATTTAAGCTAAGCATGATCGCAATAGCTGCACTACTAATAGGTAGCGTTAATGCCATCCCCATTAGCACAGCAACAACCGCCCCCATTAATAATGGCTGTAACGTTGTTGCTGATATGATGATATTACCTAAACCATCCATTAATTCGCCAACATGCGGCCCAACCCAACTACCTACTAAGACACCTATAGTCACAGTAACGGCAGGCGTTACCAAAATGTCGACCTTAGTTTCATTCGCCACTAACTTTCCACACTCAGTTGCAGCAACGGCTGCGATATAAGCACCAACAGGCCCTCCCATCGCGGCACCCGCGGCACCCGCGGTAGTAGCCGAGAAAAGTACTAATGGTGGAGCTTTTAACGCATACGCAATAGCGACACCTATCGCAGGTCCTGTCATCTGCTTAGCTATGGGCCATAATGTTTCGGATAAAATTGGAATGCCAAACTTAATACCAATCGTATTAAGAATTGAGCCAATAAGGAGTGATGAGAATAATCCTAGAGCCATAAAGCTCATGACATGAATAAAATAATTTCGGAAGGTGAATTCAATATTTTTCTTTTTTAAAAATACTTGAATACCTTGTTTTGTTACTTGCATAGTCAACCTGTCTTTCCTAACTCTGTAACTGTTAGTTTTTCTTATTGTGTGATCCCCATTCGGCAGGCGATTCTAACGCAGCTTAGCTTGAATACCAATTTCATTGTGTTTTGCTCCAATTTATACTCATTTTGATTAGGCGGAGAAATAAAAAAGCAACCCATATTCCACTATGAGCATAAAAAAACATGTTCAAGTAAATTTCCACTAGCATGATAGGTATCTATTGGCTATCACGGCTTGAGACAGATATGAAGATAACCCCTATCACTCTCGCGTTAACACTCTCATTTCCTATATGGGCTAACAATTCAGCCCCATCCATTATGCAAGCCAATGATTTACTCCTGACAACAGTACAAAATAAGCTCAGTTTAGATGCCGCTATTAATGAGTACCTAATCAGTGAGAAGTTAGATGGCATTCGCGCATTTTGGGATGGCAAAGGATTCGTTACTCGCTCTGGTAATAAGCTAAATGCACCAGATTGGTTTACACAGCATTTTCCTACCATTCCACTAGATGGTGAGCTATGGGCTGGGCGTGGTGGTTTTCAGCACGTCGCTAGAACCGTGCTTGATACACAGCCTGATGATGATTCATGGCTAAGCGTTAGCTTTATGGTGTACGACACGCCAACACCGAATATGGCATTCTCACAACGTTACGATATGCTGCATGAATCGATCACCGCACTTAATCATCCCCATATTCAAGTCATTGAGCAATTTAAAGTCAAAGACCTCAATGAGCTAGAGAAAGCCTTAGATGAAACAACAGATGCTGGTGGTGAAGGTTTGATGATTCATCACGAAGATAACCTTTACCAACTTGGTCGAAGTGAACAACTCTTAAAATTAAAACACTACCAAGATGCCGAGGCTAAAGTCGTCGGCTACGAAGAGGGGAAAGGGAAGTATACGGGAATGATGGGCGCAATTTGGGTCGTCACATCAGATAATATCAAGTTCAAAATAGGCACTGGCTTTAAAGATACTGAACGTCAGTCCCCACCCAAAATAGGCAGTACAGTAAACTTTCGCTACAACGGCCTTACTGATAGCGGCATCCCTCGGTTTGCTCGCTATGTTAGAGTCCGAAATAATCCTGATATTTAAAAACAAAAAAGCGCCTTCTGGCGCTTTTTTCATTCATATGGCCCACCCTAAATAAGGTTTACCAAATAATTACTGTGTTTTGAAAATTTGTGCCGCTTCAAGCTGTGTCATGCTGCGGATCTGACGCCAAACAAAATAGAAAATCCCCATCATCATGACCATAGATGGAATCGCAATCATTGGATAACTCAGTAACGTCATGCGACCAAGTTCTTCATTAAAAGCAGCAGTACCCGATGGGCTGGTTACAATCCACGTTGCTAACACGTAATTCATGATTGATGAAAATACAAACGTACTTGCAAACAAGTAATTAGACTTCATTAGGCAACGTTCAAAATCAGCTTGCTGACCATTTTGCGTTAAGCGCTGATTGATCTCAGCAAGATTCAATACTGTATCGTTGAAGATCATCTTCTTCACAACGGGAAACTTTGTGAAAGTTGAGATGAAAACACCCACACCAATTAAACCTGGGATCAAAGCCTCTTTAACAGCTAACCACTTAGTGTCCAATTCAAGTAAGCCTATACCACCTGTTAGCATCACACTTACAAAACCAAGTAGCGATATAAAGTTAAATTTACGAAAGCGTATTAGTTCGTAGCCACCAAATGCCAATGGGAAAGCTAGAGCTATGACTAATGCACCAATGGAACCTAGGTGCTCATCACCACTGAGCTTCATCAAGATCCCTGATGGGATCACGACATTAAACACAATCTCTAAAAATGGATTCGATTTTTTCTCTGTCATAGTGCCTTACAAACGTTATCTGATATCAATGCGCGCCTATTGTTTCTTGATTTTAGCACCCTGTAAAGCCTGAGTACGTTACAAAGCGTTAAGCCGCGTATACCTACTACTTATAAACATAGCAGATACGTGCTAAGCGCCTAATTTCAGTCATTAACTAACATATATTGTGATCGGCTCGACATTATTCAAAGAAATCATATAAATTCACCACACTCTTTCAGTGGCAGTTTATGCATTATTGACGAATCAAAAGTATATAATGACCTTACTATTAATTACATTTACTCATTAACGTGGATAATTAATCGTTACTGGCTTCATCTGTTATTTTCAACGTTATTGCTAGTACTATGATAGTTAGAGTTTTATCACATTTCATCATGCTATTTTTCCTTATTCTACCCCCACATTAAGGCGGTAAATATTTCAGCCACTTAATGATTATTCTACGACCCGATATAAATAGCCTGGTTTCACCAGAGTTAATTTCTGTCT
>NZ_NOIF01000158.1 GCF_002265265.1 Photobacterium sanguinicancri | reverse complement strand
TAAACAGTAGATTCACTTTCCCAGCTACCACCATCAATACTCTTTGGTATTATATTTACAGCATAAGCTTCATAGCTTTCATCCGTTGATATTTTTCCATCTACATCAAATTTTGAACCCATTGTGATAGTTTTGGTGGATGATAAACATTGAGAATCAGAAGTAGCATAAACTTCCACTTTACTTGTTGATGATAAATCTGACTTTACAGTCATTAACATTGAATTATAAGCAAGTATCTTATTCGCATCCAGCGGGTCATAAATAGGAAAACATGACTTTTCCCATGTTCCTACCACTTCACTTGAAAACTGTTTTTTTACTGCATTTGATTCATCACTTGCAGATTCACTCGAACTATCGCTGCCACAGCCAACAATTAAAGACGAAAAACCTAACGCACAAACTAACAACATTTTATTATTCATGAACTATTCCAATTAAGTATTACAAAGGTGATGAATGCACAACTCTATTTATTTAGTCAAAATAAAAAATCACAAGACATTGATATCACTAACAAATGAAAGCAGAATAATGCAGTCCAGCCGCAAATGCAACGCAGTGCAATTGCAACCACTTACCTATATGTTATTACTATGATTTAGAACACATTTATAGGACTAGTTAGCTACACATAACGCCTGTAATTTACGAATCCCTACAAAATAACGTTGTAGTTCAATCGGTAGACACGCAACTTACCTTCCGAGCTAATGAATTCACCATAAACATAAAAAATTGAAAGCAAGATGAATTTTCGCTTATTTTTCTAATGCGCTGGAAGTTATGCATCCTAATTATAATGGCAAGGAACAATTATCGTGCGTAAATTATGTGGGGATCCGCCAGCGCCAGAAGGCTCTTATGTGTTATGCGCTTTTCTACGGTTAATTTGATATAGCCTTTGTCATTATCTATTGATGAATAACAAAGGCATTTAATCAATGATAGATTATGCGTTCTTATTCTGACGTATAAAAACCCAAGCAAAAAACAGCATAAATATAAAATCATTTAGGCCGTAGATACTATAGAAAAAGCCTGCAAATAAATCCTGTTCATAAACAGAGCTAATATCATTACCTAAAAACCAAACTAGCCAAGCAATAACATATACAAGCTTCTCAAGCGCAAAAGCCGCCGCTAACCACTTAATATTTGAGTTAACAAAAGAAGCGCCTAAATATGCAAGCCCCCAAACAAGGATCATAAGTAGGCCAAAATTAGACATTACAACCGGATCGAACTCATTGATTACCGAGTTAGTAAAAAATCGAGAGAAAGTTAGCACACCACCAATATTCATTAATGCTGCGGCGATAAAACCAAACCTTAGTACTTTACTATTCATTACTCAGTTCCTATTGTAATTTTATATTATTCAATGCAAATTTAGCATAAAGACTAATTGTAGCCGTCAAATACTCAACAAAGAGGAGCATTACGCCCAATTAAGGAGCGATAATGCTACAACATCCAAGCTAGGCCACTGCGCCCTTAACACCACATTCGAACCGAAGTGAAATAGCCACGTGTTGGGAGTCACTCTCAAATTTTTTATTATAACGTAAGACTTTCTGAATAAAGAACTCTATATGACTTATGTTCTAGCTCATTGGATGTCAAACCGAACTGACTGGCTAAATGAATGAGTTCTGACTGATAGCTTTCAAGTAAGCTTTCATCATTTGTCATAATTGCAAATTCAGCAAAGTCACCCAGCCCATCAAGGTTATCAACTGTTATATGAAATTTACCTACGAAATAAATACTACGCGTCTTCTTCATTGATAACACAAGATTATAACCCATTGTGTTTAACATACTCTTCGCTTTATTTGCATCAGTAATATTGGTTGCTTCACAACGGTCGGCTTCTGGTCCTTTTACGATCCAAAGCTTAATTCCAGAGGGTTCCATTTCGCGAATACAAAGGCTTTTATTATTAACGAGAAGGTGTTGCTCTGGTGTATCAAAGTACCAATCAGATTCTAGGTTATCTTGAAGCATAACTTCATGTTTCATCGAGTTTAACGTCTCTAAGAACTGAGATTTAGACGCTAATCGATATTTTAACTCAACTTCAAATTTACCTTCAAAATGTTCTGACATCGTAATTACTACTTTAAATATAATATGGTCTTGAGACTAGCATGATCACTTCTTGAGTTCAGTTAACCAAGTTCAATTACAGAATCAACGCCCAATTAAGGTGGTTGCAAGTTTCTTCACGGAGTGAAGCTTGCTACAACGCTTTATGAATCCGAACCTTTCCGCCTTTGTTCCGCTTGATAGCGTTGCCACTTTTTTAAGATGTCATTTTCTTCTTCAAGCTCAGCTATTCGCTGTCTAAGGCTTTCAAGTTCATCATTCTGTTTAGCTTTTTTGGCTTAGCCAAATCCTTGCTCTTCACCATTTGTATCACCTCATCCTTATATGCATTTCTCCATTTAGAAAGCATGAATGGATGAATATCTAAAGCCTCAGCCACCGATTTAACGGTTCGGTGAGTCTCGAAGCCCCACTACACACCGCTTTCAACTTAAATTCTAGTGAATATTGCGGTGTTTTATTACCCGTTTTATACGCAGGCATAGCAACCTCCTAATTGACTTTGCATGTCCACTAAAACGGGTGAAGTCCAGCATTGCCTTGATACTTATTGAGCCTTCTCCGACAACATGCCCCAAAGGAGTATGCTGGAAGGCGACTAAACCAAAAAAACGGAGAAGACTCATATGCAATTTTATACGAAGAACCACCCTTATTACTGCGGGATAGATCTCCATGCCCGCTCTTTATATGTATGCATTGTTGGTATTGGGTAGCCGACTGGTGCGAAGACAATGCGGTCGACTTTATTCTCGGACATGCTTTGTACATGAAAGCGATTCACGGCGGTAAAGCTAAAACCGACAAAATTGATTCCTTTAAAATTGCCAAACTACTTCGTGGTGGTACATTCCCTGTCGCCTATCATTACCCTAAATCAATGCGTGCTAACGTGACTTATTACGTCGCCGAATGAAAATTATCCGTCATGGCGCAATGCTCAAAGCACACGTCAGTAACACTTTGAGTCAATATAACTTACCCGCCCATGGAACCAATCTTCGCTATAGTCAGATTTGAAAGTGCCACGATAAATGGTCTATCTACTAGTCAATTGTATCTAGGAATGTGCTTTCAAGACGGTGATTGTGGTTTCCCACAGAATCAATATTTAGCATACCATTGGCTAAATCTAGCACTAAAGAATGGTGAGGAGTCAGCCAAACTATTTCTAAGTAAAACAACAGCCGTTAAGACGAGCAGCAGTAAACTAAAAAAAGAAACACATACAGTATCGTGTAAAATTGACAACACCAATTGTTAATCAAGATTCTACGTTCCGCTAACACAGCGGAACACATAACATCGGCCATAATACGCCAGCAACGCATTACTATTATGTTGATAGACCACCGAAAACACCGAAGCAAAATCATACCTAGAATGCCGAGCGTTGGTGGTGTCACCTTGATGCATTTGACACTTATTGAGCCTTCTCCGACAACATGCCCCAAAGGAGTATGCAGGAAGGCGACTAAACCAAAAAACGGAGAAGACTCATATGCAATTTTATACGAAGAACCACCCTTATTACTGCGGGATAGATCTCCATGCCCGCTCTTTATATGTCTGCATCATCAACCATGATGGTGAAATATGTATCCATCAAGAGATTAAAGCCTCGCCCGAACATTTAATGAGAATTCTTGAGCCCTATATCGGAAATATTATTGTCGGCGTTGAATGTATGCATTGTTGGTATTGGGTAGCCGACTGGTGCGAAGACAATGCGGTCGACTTTATTCTCGGACATGCTTTGTACATGAAAGCGATTCACGGCGGTAAAGCTAAAAACGACAAAATTGATTCTTTTAAAATTGCTAAACTACTTCGTGGTGGTACATTCCCTGTCGCCTCATTACCCTAAATCAATGCGTGCTACACGTGACTTATTACGTCGCCGAATGAAAATCATCCGTCATGGCGCAATGCTCAAAGCACACGTCAGTAACACTTTGAGTCAATATAACTTACCCGCCCATGGAACCAATCTTCGCTATTGTCAGATTTGAATAGTGCCAGATGTGGGTTAACCGATAACTGTCTAGCGACCCTGTTTCACCGCAATGGAATGCAACTAAACAGGCAGAGTTGAGACTGCGTAAGAGATCCTCAATATGTGTTTGCCGCAAGCGTGACTTGAAGGCCATTCTGACTAACGAAGAGGACGCGCTTGTTAATCGACTTTTAGTCGACCGCTAACGCGGTCGATAGGAGCCACTTTGCCGCTTGAGGCCGAAGGCTCATATGTGTTACATGTAGAACACGTTAATAAATTACTTTCGTGAAGTATGATTTCAAGTTCAAACTTGAATGTCGCTTGTCTTTTGATGATCCAGTATTATTAGTCGAAGGTTGACCAAAATACATTTTTTCACTGTCGATATATAATAGTGAATAGATGTGGGTTAACCGATAAATGTCTAGCGACCCTGTTTCACCGCAATGGAATGCAACTAAACAGGCAGCAGTTGAGACTGCGTAAGAGATCCTCAATATGTGTTTGCCGCAAGCGTGACTTGAAGGCCATTCTGACTAACGAAGAGGACGCGCTTGTTAATCGACTTTTAGTCGACCGCTAACGCGGTCGATAGGATCCACTTTGCCGCTTGACGCCCGAAGGCTCATATGTGTTAAACCTACCATTTCGTATAAGTACAAACAGTCATTTTACTAATAGCAAAACTCAACACCACAATCTATAATGACCTAATAGAAGACCTATTAAGAGACCTTTAAGATGACCACACGTATCCTTGCTGATGTTGCAGCTAGCATTACAGAGCTTAAAGCTAACCCAATGAAAGTCGTATCAAGTGCTTATGGTGAACCTGTTGCTGTATTGAATAGAAATGAACCTGCATTCTATTGTGTACCAGCTGAAGCCTACGAACTACTTATGGATCGTTTAGAAGATCTTGAGCTGCTTGCGATTGCAAAAGAACGTCAAGATGAGCCAAGCATCACGGTAGATATCAATGAGCTATAAGTTAGACTTCAAGAAATCAGCCCTAAAAGAGTGGAAAAAACTTGGTGCTACACTTCGTGAACAGTTTAAAAAGAAGCTGATTGAGCGATTGGAAAACCCACATGTACCGGCTTCAAAACTGTCTGGAGCCGATAATATGTATAAAATCAAACTACGACAATCTGGTTACCGCTTAGTTTATGAAGTAAACGATGGTGTCATCACTGTTACCGTTCTTGCTGTTGGGAAACGTGAACGAAGCGAAGTATACAAGAATGCCATGCGCAGAACTGATTCGTAGGTTTAACGCCGAACATAAGGTGCGCCACGATAAACCTACCAAGCACGCCGAACTCCATACCAAAACCGCCGAGTGTAAAGCGTCACCTTGATGTTTTTGTTAAATTCACTTTTTAGACGTATTCCGGACAGTTGCTGAGAATTGCTCTAGTATTGCTTTGTACTCAGAATCTGTCATTGAATCCACTTTAGAAATATCTGGCAATTTCTTGGGATCCATTTTGGATATTTTCCCAACCTTGCTTTGAAAGTTAACTTCTTCTGTAAGAGCAAAACGAGCTAACTCCAAATTACGTTGAGCCCTTGCCTGATCTATTACATTATTTGGGCACAAAATGTTGCCATCCGTGGACACACCGACATATAAAGAGTTGTTTTTGTAGTCATTACGCAAGTCTGAAGAAGCCTTTACTGACTGCATTGCATCATTGTAAACCTGCTCATTTCCACCAATAAAACACAATGCTGCATTGTTTACGGTTTCTTGTTTCAATTTGGATTTGTGATCTCTGAGACGTTTCATAGTTTGTTTCCAATTAACATCGATCCCAGCAATCAATCTACGACCTGCGCCATATAGGATTTGGCATTTTGCTAATTCTTCTCTCGCTATATGAGACAGAGTATAAGAGCGTGCGTATGCCTTTTTCTTAAAAAGTAGCTCTGATTCTCGAATAAGTCCTCTTGCGTTAGTTACTAACGCTATCATGTACTCATCAATTTGATTGATATTCAGCGACATTTGCTGCCTCCGTGAATTTAACGCTTGCAATAAGGTGTGCCCCACTGAACCAGCAAAGCGCACCGAACTCCGCACCAAAACCGCCGAGTGTAACGCATCACCTTGATTGCCTTGTTATAACAAATTGCCAAGCCAAGTGATCATTTTAGAGAGATAGAAAAGAGACGATGAAAGAGCATTAACAATTAGTTTAAGTGTATTCTTAAGGCCAAATACTGATTCCCAAACAGTGATTATTGTCAGTGCCAATATGTAATTATTAGTACGAGATTGTAGTAACTCCATGCGTTTTTGAACATAAATCTCACACATCCACTTATTATTGTCATCATCACTATCGTGGTATTTACTTACTACACCGGTCTTTTCATCTATCTGGTAAGTTGTAAAAGTTGCATTTTCTTCAGTCGGCTCTAATTCTAGATATGCCCATAACATACCATCCAGATATAAAGTTGACTCTTCAATTGGGATCGATATTTCTTCTGATGGGTTTAAAGAGCGAACAAGAATTTCATCCTTTGCCATGTAATGAAAGAATTTGTCGTTAAGGTCTTGAACCCCTGCATCAATTATTTTTGCTTGTGGACTAGGCTTACTATCTATGTTTTTTATTTTTACTCCCCAAGAAAAAGGTTCGCCCTGAACTATATGCTGATGCTTCAAAAAACGCTTTGACCTATTTTTAAAATAGTATGTTACGAGTAACTTATGTTTGCTAGATTCCTCATCATGCGAATCTATGATATCAACAACTTCGTTCAAGTATATCTCCTTTTGTTATAACGCCAGCCATAATGTGTGCCCCACCGAACTAGCAAAGCACACTAAACTCCATACCAAAAATGCCGAGTAAAATGCATCACATTGATGGCCTTGTTATACATTTACTCAGATTTTTTTACTGTTTTTGAAGTAATCTTACTTACTGAGTCAATTAAATTAGCAGCATTCTCTAAAATCTTCGGATCAAAAGAATCTGAATTATGTTTGGAAAAAGCTGAGTTGCTAGTTATGTTCCAATGCTCAAATGCTTCTTTAACTTGGTTCCAATCAGCATCTGCACCATATGATTCAAGATAAAACTTACCAAAATTAATAGCATGGCGACGTTCGCTATTCTTCAAAGATTCATGCATATATGATTGACTGAATGTAAATGCGTACTTTGACAAAGCAATAAACAAACCAACAATAATTACACCTTTAAACGAAACTAATAACAAAAAACTCCAGTTAACATTATCTTTTGATTCAAGAATATTAAAGCCTTCAATTCCAAAGTAGACTAAAATAGCAATACCTAAGGAAATTGAAAAAGCGCCAAATAATGACCATCGTTTTGAAGTCAAATGATATTGAGCCTCTTTAGCTTCCAGTGACTCAAGAGCAGCATTTACATAATCACTTGATTTTTCTTCTATTTGTCTTCGACTTTCCTCTCGATATCTTTCTTTTTCCTTTTCAAGTTCTTGAACAGCTAATTCTAATGATTTCTTTTCTTCCGAAAGTAATGTTCTGAGTCTCTCTGACTCCTCATTTTCACGTTTTAATTGAGCAGCATTTTCGGCAAGATACTTTTCTTGTTGACTGAAATGGCTTTTACGGCTTTCCATTTCTTTTGTCAACAGACGCTCTCTTTCATATTGTTCTTCTTGAAGTTGTTGCCTGTATTTCTCAAGCTGAACTTTCTGATGAGCTAGCTCATTTCTATATTGTTCCTCACGCTCAAAAGCCTCTTTTTCACGAGAATTAAGCTCTTTTTGTCTACTTTCTAACTGTTCAATTAATATCTTTGTTCGATAAGAGTTATTTTTGCCAATACTCCTGTTCATCTCTTTTGTTACGAGAATAAGATTATCAAGTTCAGTTACTCCTCCTTCAGAAACTGGCTTAATATGCTCTATATCTAAGTCGTCAACACTGCTAACCTTTTTACCTGTTAACGCACATTTAAGACCATCTCTCTGAGCTAGCCTATCTTTTAAATTTATTATGTCGTTATTTTTCATTTTACTCTTATATTTAAACTAAATGTATAACATTTTCTTCTACGAATTGAATTCGTATATCCCCACCAAATCCGCAGATATACGCGCAAGATATACGATCTGTGTTCGTATATATCTCTCCAAAGATCACCCAAGCCGCATACAACAACTTCAATAATGAAGAGCATTAAATACGCTACCGCCCTCGGGTACGCCCCCGCATGCGTAGTAACAAAATGCAGGCGATATAATACCAACTGATTGGATATGTAATTTGACGAAAGTCTAATTAACTAGGCATTTACTACCGACTTATAAGACAAAAAGAGCTAAATGCGCAATTTTTAAGCGTTATCTGGCATGGCAGATGTTCACCACATTGAAATCTATCGGCTATGTAAGGCTAAGCAGGAAGGCAAATCGCGCACTTAACTCATGTTCTGCATCGCGGGATCTAATTTGATTAGGTTCTAACCACCAGCAATGACAAACCCTCACGTAATACCGGCCAATATTCACTTTATACAGTTCTCTTTGCTGGCGTGTGTAATTCAAGCTCCTAGACTCTCACTTTTCAGGTTTCCACTACCTAAATTAGACAAGCTGATTTTCATCAAAATGCCCATTACGTAATAAAACGATTAAAAACAATAGGATAATAAGAAAATCAGAATCTCATTTAGCTATACAGAATCCCAAATGAGGCTGGAACTGACACTGGAACTGACACTGGAACTGACAACTGTATGAACTACTGTATGAACTACTGTATGAACTACTGTATGAACTACTGTGTACAGTGTGAGATATGTCAGAAAAACACCACACTCTTTTTTGCTTTCTTTTAATTACAACCTGAACACTACCAGAAAATAATTCTTTATAAACAGAAACTTAAAAACAAAAAGCATCATTAAACACATACCTAATCTCTTTGAATACTCTTCCATATTCAAAATTATCAGTTGCCAAATGTCTAATTTCACAATACTGTATATACATACAGCATGTATAGATAACCACTAGTAAGGATGATGACAATGGCTGAACTATTTGAATCACAACACTCTGTTTCTGCTTCACAAGCGTACAAATCAACGTACTCATCTTTACAAGGTTCATCTGTTTCTATTGCTCCGTCTGTTAGCTGCCCGATTGAAGTTAGCTTCACAGACGAACACCAAACTCAGCTTGCTTACTTCCTACGCTTACTTAAGCAAGCCAATCAAGAAAACCGCTGGATCATGTTTATAGGCCACGACGCTTTGCTCGATAAAAAGCTACTAACCAGCGCGGGAATTGATTTAAACAAAGTACTAGTGCTTCATAAAACCAAAGGAAAATCATTATCAAGCTTGATGGAAAGAGCATTAAAGAGTGGTAATTGTAGCGCGGTGATCACAACAGGTAATATTGAGGCATTTCAAACAGCAGCGATTCGTCAAGCGGCACAGAATGGTAAATCTTTAGCCTTTGTGATTAATAAGGAGCAAGCTAAACAGTGCATTACGTTTCATTAAGCACAAATATGTCATATCGACACTATCATCAATTTAACTGATGACTTAGTTGATAATTGATCCAAGGCAATGAACAGTCTAATTTACTTAGATATGAGCACTCTAGGTCACAAAATTAGTGCAAACACACGAATAAGCAAAATAAGATCCTTTATTATCTCCCTCACGAAGAATTTATAGTGGGTGCAATTTTGGATAACAAACTCGGGTTAGGCTCTATGACAGCGCTTGTGATCGGCTCAATGATCGGCGCTGGAGTCTTTAGCCTTCCACAGAATATGGCAGCTGTTGCCAGCCCTGCCGCAGTAATCATAGGTTGGATGATCACCGGCATCGGGATGATTTTCCTTGCCCTCTCTTTCCAATACCTTTCTCAAATGAAGCCACACATCGAAAGCGGCGTCTTCGGTTATGCGCAAGCTGGATTTGGTGATTTCATCGGATTTTGTTCTGCATGGGGTTACTGGCTAAGTGCCATGCTGGCAAACGTCTCTTATTTAGTGATCGTTTTTAGTACGCTAGGTATGTTTTTCGACACACCAGAACTGGTGCTCTTCGGCGAAGGGAATACTTGGCTTGCTATTGCGGGTTCCTCCGTTTTACTTTGGGCTGTACATCACCTTGTATTACGTGGCGTTCAAACAGCGGCCATCATCAACCTGATCACGACCGTGGCTAAACTGGTGCCTCTGATAATCTTTATTATTGCCACCTTTATTGCCTTCAAATGGGATACTTTTGTATTCGACTTTACGGGTTTACATTTTGGTGAACAGCATGATTTGCTGTCACAAGTAAAAGGCACCATGCTAATTACTGTGTGGGTATTTATCGGGATTGAAGGGGCTGTGGTGGTTTCAAGCCGTGCTCGCCACCGTAAAGATATTGGCCGAGCGACTATTCTTGGCCTACTTACTGCCCTTTCCATCTATGTATTCGTGACATTGCTTTCAATGGGCGTGATCAGTACAGAAGCCCTTGCGCAATTACAGAACCCTTCAATGGCGAAAGTGTTAACGCATGTTCTTGGCCCTTGGGGCGGTGTGCTTATTGGGGTTGGTTTATTGGTTTCAGTATGTGGTGCATTCTTAAGTTGGACGGTATTAGCGTCTGAAGCACCATACCTAGCCGCTAAATCAAATATGTTCCCGCGTGTTTACACCGAACAAAATGCCGCTGGTAGCCCAGTGAAATCCCTGAAACTCACTAATATTTGTGTGCAGCTTTCACTTTTCTTTGTGGTATTTGCAGGTGGTACTTATGACACTTTGCTAGCGATTGCTTCTGAAATGATCCTAGTGCCTTACTTCCTTGTGGGTGCCTATACTCTGCGCGTAGCTATCGAGCAGAAAAACCGAGGCAAACTTCTTATTGTCGGTATTTGCGCGACGCTTTACGGTTTATGGCTACTCTATGCATCGGGTCTTAATTACTTATTGCTGTCTGCATTGCTTTACCTTCCGGGACTGTACTTTTATGTCAAGGCGAAGCGAGAGCAAGGTGTATCCGCCTTTTTAGGAAAAGAGAAAGCGGCTGCGGGTCTGTTAACGGTAGCGGCAACCTTAGCTGTAGGCATGCTATGGCACGGAATGCTATAACATCGTCAGTGTTATACAGTAAGGTGTAGACTGAGAAAAACACCACATAAAAAAGCCAGCGAATTCGCTGGCTTTTTTATATCGTTCTATCAACGTTTTAATGCGTTACAAAGCTAATGAATGCAAATACCCAGCACTTCTCCGTTATCATCTTCAAACGTAATATCACAGTCTGTTTTGTCTGTGATCATTTCGAGTTGATCGTAATCGAGGGCGTACGGCATGGTTATTTGCAAGCACATGATTCCTTCTGTGCGGGCAAGCCTTAGTAGCCGTATTACGTTATTTGCATCACTAACGCTTGTAGACAACACTTTCAACGCTTGTAACTGCAACTTCTCAGAATCTGATAATCCGCTTGGGGCTGATGATTTCCAAGATACTTCAAAAGCTGGGATCATCGATTTGAGTGCATCCATGAACGTTAAATGGTGTTGCTGGCAAGACGCTGAAAGAAAAGATGTGTAGTCGAATACCACCTTTTCGCTATCTACGATTTCGCTATATGCTTTCATATCTATCCTTAATACGAAACATGGTGCGTTACGCTCCTTCACGAAACAGAGTGTATGCCCAATGAAATCTTTTGCCTTTAATATTTAATATACGTTTAAGTTGCCTCTAGGGTATTTCAAAATCATGAAAATTTGCGTTTGATCTTGCTTTTAGATTATTTAAATCATTAATTAAATATACTTAGAACAACTGGTTAACAAGTGAGGTACGAGATACAAACAATATTATCTCATTATGAT
>NZ_NOIF01000157.1 GCF_002265265.1 Photobacterium sanguinicancri | reverse complement strand
CTCTAAAAAAATCGCTCTGGTCAAAATCAATCGCCTTCGAACAATCTCGTGTTAATTCACGCCATGTCAAATGAAGTAGCTTAACTTTACATTTTAGCTCTGTATCATATTCATTCTCTTCTTCAATTAAATATTCTAATCCTCGCCAACTTGCTTCAAGTTGTTTAAACCCCTTGTTATGTAGTATCTCATCCAACTGTTTAGATACTTTTTTATCAATAGCGACAATGGCTGACAATAGCAACGCCATTAATGATTGTTTGTTACTTTCTCCATCACTAAAGCAACTATCTATATCAAGCCACATCCTTAATGATAACGCATCATCATTAGTCTCTAAGAAAGCATCAACAAGCTGACTTTTAGCGTATAAATCATGTATTTTATTATTCCTATTGTTATTTGAAGGCAGTGACTTTTCAGATATAAACGAAAGCTTTGGATTAACCAACGATGATCACCCTTTAAAGTATTAGAGCTGGCTACTTGACCAGCTCTAAATTTATCAACCGTTATCGGAACTTATTTATTTAAAAATAAAAGCATTCACCAATTCAAGTTGATTTGAATAATATCAACCAACTTCAGGGATCTTCGCGACCAACCGCAAAGATGTTGTCAGCTCTTCCATTTGCAGCCAAGGGCGAAGCCATGCCACCGCATGATAAGCACCAGGTTGACCAGGGATTTCTTGCACTTTGACTCTAGCTTCTGCTAATGGATACTTAGCTCTACTTTCTTGCCCAGCCCCTTCTGATGCATTAACGTACGATAAAATCCAACGATTCAGCCAACGTTCGACATCTTCAGTTTCCATAAAACTACCAATCTTATCGCGCGCCATCACTTTCAAATAATGCGCAAAGCGAGAAGTGGCCATGATATACGGTAAACGAGCCGAAATATCAGCATTTGCACAAGCATCTGGGCTATCATATTTAATCGACTTTTGACATGTTTGCCCGCCAAAAAAAACAGCATAGTTTGTATTTTTATAGTGGCATAATGGAAGAAGACCTTGCTTACCTAATTCAGCTTCACGACGGTCTGTGATGCCTACTTCGGTCGGACACTTTAAAGTTGGGTCTCCCTCTTCACTTAAATATGTATGAGCAGGAAGGTTATCTACTTTACCTCCACCTTCTACACCGCGAATAGCGGTACAGAAGCCAGAATCAGCAAAAGCGTGCGTCATTTTAGTCGCAAGAGAATAAGCGGCATTCATCCAACAATATTCTTCATGCTTAACATCGACTGCTAAACCGCTATCTTCATCTATCGAGAATTCTTCATAGCCAAATTCTTCTGTTGGCAAAGTTGCTTCACCATAAGGTAAACGCGAAAGCACACGAGGCATTGTTAAAGTGACAAAACGTGAATCAGGGCTTTCACGGAACGAACGCCACTGTGCATATTCCAATGATTCAAAGACTTTATCTAAATCACGAGGCTTACTTAACTCTTGCCACTCATTAAAGCCAAATAATCCAGGCGATGCTGCCGATAAAAATGGGGAGAAACCCGCGGCCGCAACATTAGACATCAACCCCAGCGCTTCAATATCCTCTGGGTGGTTGGTAAATTCATAATCACCAACTAAGGCACCATAAGGTTCACCACCTGCAATACCAAATTCCGCTTCATAAACTTTCTTAAAGATCTGGCTTTGATCGAACTCCACCGCCTTACTAAGATCTTTATGCAGTTCCTTCTTGCTCAAATTAAACATACGAATTTTAAGCGTTTGACCAGTATCAGAGTTCATCGTTAAATAATTTAGTCCACGCCAACTCCCTTCTAATTTTTGAAATTCAGCTCGGTGCATGATGACAGCTAATTGCTTTGAAATTGTTTCATCAATAAACTGAATCGCATCATTGAACGTAACCGTTAAGTTTTTATTCCACGTCAATGTTCCCTTCAATGCTTCTTCTGTCAGCGTGCGCAATAACTCTTCGGCACGTGAAGCTTCTGTTTGTTTTGTCGCAACGAGAGCCTGATCTAAAAACGATTGACTAGTTTCTTCTACTGTAGGATCAAGTAGCTCCTGAGTTTGCATGTTCATTACACCCCTTCTCCTTCTGGTTGTTTCGGCGATGTCTCCGTACCATCATTAAGGTTTAGTTCACCCGCTAATTTATTGAGATTCTCAGTGTTGTTTAATACCGCTTCCAACACATTTTCTAAATCTTCAGAGCGGTCAATTTTGGTCATTAAGTCACGTAATTTATTGCGCGTTTCAAGCAGCTTTTTCAACGGCTCAATCTGATTAACAACGGCGGCAGGCTCAAAATCTTTCATTGACGAAAATGTCAGGTTGACGGCCAACTCTGTGCCATCATTTGCCAACGTATTATCCACTTTAAAGTTCAAGGCGGGGCTCATACGTTTCATGACATCATCAAAATTATCACGATCAATTTGTATGAATCGACGATCTTTTAGCGGTTTCACGTCATCGGTGTTATGACCGGCAAAATCCCCCATAACACCAACAACAAACGCCAATTCTTTTTTGACCGTTAATCCTTCTGTTTCAACATCATAAGTAATGTGAACACGTGGTTTTCGTACCCGAGACAGCTTCCCGTGGATACTTCCCATATTTATCTCCCTTCTCTCTAGCTGGTGTCATAATGTTAAGATGAGGTGTCATTTTCAGAAGAAATGCCAACTAACCTGAAATAACCTTGTCGTGCAGAGCCATCATCGATCAACTCAGCAAGCAAATCGGGTAAAGCGAGATCACTCCACCTCACAACCTGATCGATGGCATACGACATCGGTGAATGTGGTTCTGTTTTCCTAAAAAAGTCTGAAATGGTTTTCAGTTGTAAGATGGCGTCTTGTCGAGTACGTAATTGTTGCTCAGCGAGGTTTTCATGCTTTTCCGCTTGCTCATCGATCTCGGATATAGGTTCTTCCTCTGATTTTTCTGATGGCATAGCTTCATTCATTTGTCGCAGCTTATCTGCGGCAATATGGTTAACAGCATCTAAAGCTGCTTGTAGTCGCTTTGAAATATGTGAAGTTGGTAATGAGAGACCTGATGCTTGATCCATCACAGTCACAAGTTGCTGATAAGATGAAATACAATTTTCAATATCACGCACTAAATCTACATAAAAGCTTCCACTAGACTGATTCACCGCTGATTCAAAGCGACTCAGTTCAATTGCCCCTTGATCGATACGATGACGCTTTTTCTCCGTCTCCAGACGATCAACTTCACATGCTTGTTCATACTCCCAAAGCACATAAGCTTGATCACCGTCGAACTCGGTAATTGGAATGCAAGAAATAGGCATAATTAAGGTGCCTTCTCCTTCTACCCCGTTTAATCCAATCAAAGGTGCAACCCGTGTTTCTAAACCATCTTCATCAGGCCATGGATACAAACCATCCCAAAACTGCTCAATAAGCTGAGTGGCAACAATAAATCCGTGGTTTAACCCTGCATAACCGTAGGTACGGATCAGCGCTTCGATGTACCATGCTGTAAATTCTAGATCTTTGGTTTCATTCAATAAAAGATCTGGGACTTGATCAATCAGCGGCTGCCATTGGTTTGCAAAACTCAGCAACGGATCCCCATCAATCAGCGCATTACGCTCCAATGTACGAGCATTATTTCGAATATTCTTTAGCTGGTAATAGACTGATAATGGTGAAGTGTCATGTCTTGGATCCTCACCGCAAGGCTGCTCTGGTGTGATGGCCGTTGTGAGTGCAGCTATATCTATTTGTGCAGATTCTTCAAAAGGAAATATCGACATCATTCACCTTGTAAAGTCATGCGTTGATGATTGAAAAGAGGCACGGTGGCATCACTATAATTTGAGTCAGGGGTAGGTTCCGCCATCGCATGTTCGGCCGCTTTCACTACCGCACAAGTGACATTATCCGAAGCCCCTCGAACTAACGCAGAATGAATCAAAGCCAGACCAACTTCGTTTACATTAGTGGCTTTAAAGCATGTCGCCATTTCATAATCAGCAAGTTCTTTAGTTAGCCCATCGGAACACAACAGAAACTGATCGCCATTTTGTAGCGGGCCAGATAAATGATCGATATTGATATTTTCGTCAACACCAACTGCTCGAGTGATCACATTCGCCATTGGATGTTGTTCCGCCTCACGTTCATTCAATAGACCTTTCTCTACCATTTCCATCACTTGGCTATGATCCCGAGATTGTTGCCGCAATTGTCCTTCTCGATACAAATACAGCCGACTATCACCGACCCACAAGCAGTGAAATTGCTGTTCTTTAATAAACAATACAACAGCCGTTGTACCCATAATGGATTTTGCTAGATCGTGATAACCAAATTGATAAATACGTGTATTGGCATCGATTAATGCTTCATGTAAATGCTCTACGGTTAAAAATGGCAGTCCAATGCTTGATACTTTTTGCTCTATAATATCCACCAACATACGGCTCGCAATGTCACCCGCTGAGTGCCCTCCCATGCCATCTGCAACCACCCACACACCTTCATTCAGCATGGCTAAGCAAGCATCTTCGTTATAGGCACGTACTTTCCCTGGATGTGATTGTGTGAATGAAAAGTAATTCCATTTTGCTTCCTGCATTACCATCCCCACTCTTCCCATCGCCCATCTAATAAAGCTGAAAACTGACTAACTAAAGGCAACCCATTTGAAATAACACTGCATTCAGGAACATGTTCAGAACCATTCGTCCACCATACGCAATAACGGCCAAATCGCTGTTGATAGCTATGATGGAGTAACTGGCTTGCACTCATGGGCTCTGCCGCAATGGTATGGCGATTACTCTCAACTAGAATGCGTAATGGCTCTGCAGATGGAGTCACATCGTGATGCCAACAAGCTTGTTGAGTCGCTTCCACCCATGCGGCCAAATCCACTTCATCGTTAAGGACTTGTAGGATGTGTTCTTCGGCCTTGATGCTCCATTTTCGATTTAGCATAAAATCGATTGGCGCTTGCTCTATGGGTGCCGCTAATGAGAAATAAAATTGTCGGCCAACGTTATCAACACTGGGCATCAGGCTCCCTATCATGGCTTGTTCGCCGCAGACATTGGCAGAAAAAGCAAAGTGCCAAATCGGCCCAGTCATATAATAATCAAGCCATGATTCTTCTAATTGCTCTCGGCTAACCGCCATTACAGCTTGTAACCATTCACTCCAACCATTAGAGAAACCCGTTGAGAGCTGAGATTGAATAAAATCACCACGCTGAGGTACTTTCCCAAAATACCCAAAACCTGGTTTTAAAGTGTGGCTGGACATGCAAAACGCTCCATATCACGAGACCAAAATGGGTTAATCGCACTATTTGGAATAAGCTCTAGCTGTGCTTTATTCCCTTTTAGATCCACCATCAAAATATTGTCTTTACGGGATTTTGGTCGCGCTTTTAGTGACTTATCCAATAAACGGAATAGACCCCAACTTCCTCCATAAGACTCAGTCACAACATGCCCTGTTTGTGGTGGCGTAAAGACAACACGAGTCTGACCAACACCCGGCCAGTACAAAGTTTTAGCGCGAGTAGGTCCATGTTGATACGTTACTGCTTGTCTACCCACTTCAAGTTTAAAATGACTGATATGCTGATCTAAATAGATAGGCTTGATACCAAAACTGACTTTGGTTTTTTGGCTTCCTACATCAAAAAAGGCTTTACGAATTATCTCTGCTTGCGCGAAAACCTGTAGGCTTTCTTCATTTAACCCAATCGATTTATCAAACCGCCATTGATGCTTAGATTTATCAACAAATGGCGCTAAATACTGATTAAAGAAGCTATCTAATGTGCCGTTATAGCCAAAGAAACGCTCAAAATCTTTAAGAGGTAAATCTTGTGATGACTTAGGATTAAACGGATACTTCCCCTCTATCAGAGTTTGATACTCTTTGAATACCGTTGACTGCCAAATATCGTTCACGTGCAGTTGAGATCCCTTTTTCGCGAGCTTGGACGTTTGTGAAGAAATATTGCCTAACCAACTAGAAAAAGGATAAGGCAGGTTCGCTTTGACGGTTTTCATCGCAGCGCCAACCGTTTTGTTATTACTCTCACCTAATAGGCTCTTATAGGCGATGCGCTCGTTATTGCCAGAGCTGGTTAGCTCTGCAAGGTAGTTATTTAAGTGCACAAAAGACTCATGAACTGCCTCTAGCTGAGTTTCTGATACACTGAGTAGCTCCCCAAACGCATCTTCCACTTCTTTACCTGGCAACGAAATTTCAGTCTTTCCAAGATCTGAGGGTAAATAACGTTTAAGCCGTTGCTTCTGATTATGTAATGCGGCATTGGCAACACTGGAGGCTATTTTCCCTGCGGCCTCAGCTTCTTCACTTACCTGAATTTTTGTAAGGCGTAACTGTTTTTGCGCTGCAAGGATCAAGGCCTCAACGGGCCTTTCAGGACCAGCTAGAATTTTAGCTTGAGACAAACCGCGTTCTGCGGATTGATATGATTTCAACTGGAGATCATTCAGCAATTGCGTCCATTCATAAATGTAATCACGGTAGTACTTAAACCTAACGTCTTTAACAACATGATCTATATTGCCTTCCTGAAGGACTAGTTCATCACCATAAACCCAACTGTCCTCCATTAAACGTTTCACCATTCGGTTACTTTCAAGCTGGAAAACGCCATGGAATCCGTTGTACGTATAAAGCCCTGGCACTCCCATGCTTAACGGCTTACCACTTTTACGTTCAAAGATGGTGAGGCTTTGGGACCCAAAGACATCCGTCAAACGAAATGAAGGCACATGACTATCGATATATTCCAGTTTTAAACGCTGATATGCACGCTCAGACAAAGGCATCGCAGTCAGTACGTTACGTGCACTGCTAACCGCATCATCATTTATAGCAATACTTAATACACCGGCCTGCTGGAGGTTATTACTATGAACCAATAACGCAGCACGTAACGACTCGTTAATTTCACCGGGATAAGCACGATCAAAGTACGCTTCAAGCCAGCTTGTGACTTGCGTTACATCATAATGCTGAGGTTGAAACAGCATCAGATAAGTCTTCAATGTCTCGTACAAGTATTCGCGATACTGCACGTTGTCACGCATTTCTTTTTCAATCCCTGCAGTCAGGAATTGAGCAAAAACACCTTGTAACGCTTGGTGATACGCAGTAAGGGCAGGCTGACCTAACTTTTCACCTTGATAGAGACCAAAATGCTTAACGCTTTCGTCATCAAGCATGTACTGCTCGAAACCTGCGGGTAGGTGCTTTAGCTCATTAAGTGCATCAATCAAACTCACCACATCTAAATCAGCGTTTAGTCCATCGCCAACAATAGCCTGATAGCGCTCTATCGCAGTCAGTGAGTTATCCACCAGTGATTTATTCCATTGATAACTTTGAGTCCAAATACCGCCCATAACAGCAACGGCGGTACAGCTAACACCAACGACAGCGCGATGTAGCCACCGGTTTTGCTTTTGATGGACACGATTGACCGTACCCAAGAACTGCTCTTTGATGATGACATCTTCAAACAAGCGTTTAATAAAGAAGCCTTTCGCCTCTCCTCCAGCTTGGCGCAGAGGTACTTGGCTCAGGCCAAGTCCACCTGATGTTTCTTTCATTACCCGATCAATCGGTACACCTTCTTGCGTTGCACTTGCGATAAATACACCACGCAGTAAAGGAGGCTCTTCAAAAGCATTAGCTGCAAAAATTTCTTTTAAAAAGTCATCCGCGGCGGCTTGCAGTAGTCGCAGTTGCTTAGGAAATTCATAAATAAGAGTTCGTTTATCTATGTCACGCTCAGCCGCAAGACGTGAGTTCATCTTCTCAAGTAAGTGCGTCAATAAATGGTGAAATTCTTTATTAAACAGCCCCACAACACCTTTTTCAGAATTAGGGGCAGACTCAGGAAAGGTGACGCCCCAAATTTGCTCTCTTTCTTCAGCCGTAAGGTCGGCAAAGAACTCATTAAACCCAGCAATCAAGTCAGCCTTGGTTAAAATCACGTAGACAGGAAATTGCATTCCTAACTGATTTTTTAGCTCAAGAATGCGTTGCTTGATTGCACGTGCATGCAAATTGCGTTCAGTTCGCGTTTGGGTGAGTAAATTCGCAAGGCTCACCGTGATAATCGCTCCATTAATAGGGCGACGAGTACGGTGCTTTTTCAGTAAGCCTAAAAAACCGAACCAAGCACGAGAATCTTGATCTGTATTGCTATCTTGCGTGGTGTATCGACCTGCGGTATCAATCAACACGGCTTTATTCGTAAACCACCAATCACAGTAACGTGTCCCTCCAATGCCAGCTAGCGGATCATTACCAAGGCTTTCTTGAAGCGGGAATTCCAATCCTGAATTTTGTAATGCCGTCGTTTTACCCGTGCCTGGAGGACCAATTAAGATGTACCACGGCAGTTGATAAGCACCACGGCCTCGTTTACCTGAGGTTTTACTCATGACATCGAGTGCCTGAACGATACGTGAGCGCAGCGTTTCTATCTCTTGTTGCGACGCTTCGTCAGCAGGATTTGTGTCATCGCCATCCAACAGCGTTTTTACTGTCTGCTCATTTTGTTTTTTACTTTTGGCTTGATGAACAATATTGTAAAAACCCCACAACATCGCAAATACAAGCAGCACAACTAAACGAGAAACGGGACTTGTTAACGGCTCCGATCCCGCAATAGCAACCAGCGGGCCTCCAAACCAAATTAACAAAGATAACGCCACGAGTCCGAGTAAAGTAATGACCCACTTTTTACGGAAAATATCAATCAATGCACTAAACATCCGCTTAATAAACATCATTATTTTTCAGCCCTGCGTTGTTGATATAAGAGGTCGATTTCGACTCGGCGGTTACTCGCTCGATTTTTGTCGCTAGTATTAGGCTGGCGTGGATTTGCATCACCTTGACCTTCAGGCCACAAGCGCCCACGAAGTTCAGTGCCCATTGCTAGCACATTGGCAACAGACGTTGCACGCGCGAGCGATAGATGCCAATTAGAGGGGTATTTACTGGTAAAGATCGGGCGGTCATCAGTATGACCAACAATCATAATTCGACCTGTTGTAGATTCGAGTGCATGGGCAACTTTAGATAGCACTGGCATAACAGATGCTTGGATCTCATTGCTTCCAGAGGCAAACAATTCACTGGATTTAATAATAAGGCGAATACGATCGGGGTGTTTTTCAAACTCGAGTAGCGCTCGTTCAACTTCCGATTGCAACAGCTGTTGTAACTTCAGCGCGGCTGGATCTTGATAGTATTGCACCTCAGATTCATCAATATGTGTGGGAACTAAGCTACTCAATGACTGAAATGCGGGGTTAGAATAAGCATTTATATGGTAGTTAAACCCCATATACATAGAGAGCATCAACAATCCAAAAAAAGACCCAGTCACCCATAATGGGATCCCACTATGCGTTTCGCTTCCACCCAGTACATTCGCTTGCCATTCTGGCGATAGTAATTGTTGTTGTTTGCCTTTTACTTGGGTCAAAGCTTCTGACACCTGCGAGCGATATACTTGCAGTTTTTCTTCACCACGTTCAGCAATTCGTAGCTTTCCTGTAAACCCTAATGCTAAACAAAGGTGTTGTAGCTCGAGTCTTTGATAAAACTGATGGGGTTGCAATAACGCCTTGTCGAGTAAAGAGTAAAAGTAATCTCCACCCCATGTTTCAGCATGAAATACCGACAGTAAACTTTCTGAACGCCATACCGACTGCTCCCCCCAAGGAGTATTCAATACGGTTTCATCTAAAAAAGAGCACAAGCAATAACGGGCTGCTTCAATATCGTCACTCGCGACGGCTAACCCTCGTAATTGATTTTCATATTCACGCACCTTTTCGATACATGTTTGACGCAGAAAAGTCACATCACTGTGATCATGTGTTGATCGAATTTGGCCAATCAATGACAAAATACCGCTCGCTTGATCAACCAATGGATTTTCCCCCAAAGAAGGCAAGCGACGCGTATTCGCGCTTTTATTTGCTTGCATCACAAGTACCGTTTGATTTAAATCGGCCTCATTAACCATTTCAGGCTTACTCTGCGGCGCATGACTCTTACGCTTGCCAGGCTGAGGTTTCAAAACGGTTTGATCGGACATATTCCATTACCTACTCAATGATTTATTGACTAACTGACCAGCACTGCAAACTTAACGATGGGTAATTACCTGACAAGTGGATTGCGATACCACCACTGGCATCCAAACGCGCCCAGTAGTCATTACTTTTATCTAATTGAAAATAATGGAAACCTGAATGGTATGGAATTTGTCGTGGTGCCACAGGTAGCGCATCAACAGAAATCCCTTGCAGTTGGTTATTAACCAAATCACGGATATGTTCAACAGGGCCAATTTTCACCTGTGCAGGGAAGCGTTTACGCAACTCTTCAGGCTCAATATCCGCTTTAACAGCCAAAACAAATTGGCTTTTCGCCAACAGCTTCTTATCCGCTACGGAAGCGATATGAATGCCAAATTTTGTCGTTTCAATCGGGATCTGAATCGCTGTTTGTTCAAGAACAGTACTTAAGCATTGATTAAGTACATCTGCGAGTTTGCTAAAAACTTCGGTTAACCCGTTATGCGTATACATAGGCAGTTCAGAAGGGCGCTTCCGGCTACTAGCATAAGTTGCTAGCTCCCCTGCCATACCATAAAGTAACTGACAGATTGTCTCTGGGTGCGTACCTTCGATTGTTGAATAATGCTTTAATACCGGTTCGTAACGGTTTAGTGTCTGCAACATCAAAAAGTCTGCAATCGAGGTTGCATTACCTTGTGAGTGATTTAAACGCCCAGCTAACGTATCAGCCCGTAATTTTATTTTGCCAACGAGGCTAGAAAGTAAGCCATGAATATTTGGGTTTAGCTGCGCATTTAGCGTCGGTGGAATGAAGTGCTGATCTAAAATGATATTGCCTTCATCCGTCACTTCAACAATACGGGCTATCGGTAATGTGTAATAGCCTGTTAAGCGCTCGCTATCGAGTTTTAATTCGATAGCCAATGACGCTAATTGAAGGACCTCTTCCCCTAAATTTCCGCTTGTATCAACAATTGTTTGATCTTTAAAATGATAGCGAGTGACTTGGTTATCACCCATGCTTGAAATAGTGGTGCTGTTTGCTTGCTCCATAGGTACGGCAATAACAACAGTACGATCTTTTGTGTTTTTATCGATGGTGAGCGACTCAGGTAACTGATCGCGCAGAGGTGATAATAAAACACGACTATCAGGCATAACGACATTCGCTTTTTTTAAAGCGAACGTACTCTGCTTTAATAAAGCTTCATCAAGCAATAGCTCAATAACTCCCCAAGGGTAAGTTGCTAAGTGACTCGCAAATGTTGAACTTTCATTTAATATATAGCGCTCTTGTTGTTGAAAGTGCTGCGGCCTTAAAAACATCCCTTCACACCAAGCAACACGTTCCCAGTTACTCATAAATAACCTTATTCAATAAAAACAATTACGCAAAAGATTAAAACAATCAATACAGTGTAATAATATACAAGTCAGCAAGTTAACGACAAACCCAACATAAATTACCTGGGTTCAGTTCTCATAAATTAATTAAGGCTTCTCTACATGTATTGATAACTTATCTATAATAAGCTTGTAGGTATTATAGCCTTTATGATCGATTTCAATTATTTCACGCCATTTGGCATTTTCTAAATCTCGATAGGCAACAACCACACCAACATATTTGCTACCTGGTGCCATTTTTATATCGTAAGAAATCTCTTCGCCTGGCGATAAAGATAGTGTATCTTTCGAGACTAAATCAGGACCGAAAATTTTATCGGCTTCATCATATATCATGAAAAAATCTTGGCTTTCAAAAATTGTTTTTGACTGTAACTCATAAATTTTCACAACAACGGGTGATGCTCGTCCATTTAAATCAGGATTAACTTTATTACTAACATCAAACTTTAGGGTTGCATAAGGGTCAACAACAAGATTTGCTACCGTACATCCATTCAGAACAATCGCCGTCAATATAGCAATTGAAAATAATTTAATTA
>NZ_NOIF01000156.1 GCF_002265265.1 Photobacterium sanguinicancri | reverse complement strand
TATAACTCAGAACTAAATTATTCTATTTACGGAACTTCTCTCTTAATAAAATCATTCAAAACAACTATACTCTCCGCCATTAAGAGCGCATTTATCATAGACAGCGACCAGTTAATGCAATCGATTAAACAACCAAAATAATAAAATCAATCTTATTAACCAATAACTGTTCACATTATCGTCAAAAGAACAAACTTAAACAAGTTATTGCATCAAGATCACAAGATTAGGGATTTCTTGTGAAATTATCAGGGACATTAATAGATTAAAAGCAGGCATTCTTGAATGAATAATTCCGCAACGTATTTGCTCGCTGCGTTAAGAGAAAAAATCAAAGAAAAAGGAATTTGTTATGCTGATTTATCAATTGGAACAGGGATCCCCCTTTCAACTATAAAAAGACAACTTCATAACACAGCATTAGGGCTTGATAAGATACTCTGTTATGCAAGCCACCTAGATACAGACCTTGTTGAATTATCACAACGAGGCAGGCAATTACAACATGAAAATGAGCAGTTTATAACAGACGTAAATAGTGAAATATTTCACCAGTTTCCATATCTTTTCGACTTTTTGTATTTACTCCGCCGCAACGAATGGACTCTGGAAGAGATCACGCAGAAATACAAGCTCAACTCTACTTCTATAACCCTTTACCTTAGGGCTTTAGAGATGATGGACTATATCGTTCTTAAGGGTGATCACCAGTATCAATTCAAAGATAAAGGACGTTTTATTTTTGAAGAGGGTTCAAACCTCGATACATTATTTGCAGAAAGGTTTCGCAAAGAATCGTTCAGTCATGAAATTCGTCCTCCTATTTGTATAGGAAGAATTGCTATCACTGAAGAGCAAGAAGAAAAACTCGCTACGGAGGTATATAACAAACTCATTGAATTTGATGTACAAAATAAAACTGGAGAATGCAAAAAACCATTAAAAAATGTGTTGATGACATTCACCCCCGGCAATCAAATTTACCTATCTGACACTATACCAAATGTAGATGGTGAATTACTAAAAGCGATTTCATTCGCAAAAGAAAAATAACAACAACTTAAAATAAGAAACAGAACATAAAAGAGAATCCTATTTACTCAGGATGGATTCTCACACTTAAAATTCGCTTATTTACCTAAGCAAAAAACAATATAACGTAAATAATAGGAAAATAGTATGTTTAGTAAAAGTACACTTGCTATTGTAATCGGGGCTTCAATCTTACTATCTGGCTGTAATTCTAATGACGATAATAACGGAGGTAGCGGCTTCACTTTACCAGTTGCACCTACGTCTGAATTTACCAACGTTATTGATCGAACAGGCAACCCTACTCACCTACGTGATTACGATATCTACTCTAACCTAAAATACAACGCATTAATTGATAATGGCGCATGGCATGGCCATTTACTGCCAGAAGATGCAGCAGGTTACGGTAGCTTTGGTGGCATCATGCAAGTAACGCAAGAATATGCCCACTTCATGTCAGGTGAAACATTCGACAAGCTAACAATTACAGATAAAAACAGCGGCCAAACCTATAACCTATCCGATGCTAAGGCTAAGGTTTACTCTATTCCTGGCGCGCTAATTCAAGTACTAGAATTGGACGATATCCATGTTCAGATGGTTTTACGCTTTGTCACCAACCGCTCTTCGCTAGTTGAAACTAAGATCACCAACCTAACCGATAATGACATGGATCTCTCATTGGAATGGGATGGCGAACTAGTCAAATACGCCCGTTCAGGTGAAGATTACGAAAATAAGACCGTTGCTGAATACTACCCTGAATACAAACGCCAAATTTCAGCCATTGATAACGGTATCAAAATCAATTTTGGCGATATGAAAAACAACTGGGCAATTCGTAGTGATGCTGATGCCGAGTTCCGTATTACGCGTTCATTAAAAACACGTACTATCGCCAATGAAACCTCGTTTACTTCTGTCTCAAAAACTCAGGTCTCAGCTAAGAAAACAACGGCCTTCTACACTGCCTACTCTAACTTGCACAATGCCAACGAAGTCGCATCTGAAATCGTTAAACTTCAAGACGTTTTAGCAACGCCGACTAGCTACATGAATGCCTCTAAAAAACGTTGGGATGGCTATCTGGCCAATGGTTTAACCAATAAAGATGCGACACCAGAGCAAGCACGTGTCGCAGTAAAAGCCATGATGACCTTAAACGGTAACTGGCGTTCAGCGGCGGGAGACATAAAACAAGCCACAGTGACGCCTTCGGTTACTGCACGCTGGTTCTCTGGCAACTTAACTTGGCCGTGGGATTCATGGAAACAAGCATATGCGATGGCACACTTTAACCCTGATGTCGCCATGGATAACATTCGGACCGTTTTCCAAGAACAAGTCCAAGCAAATGATAAAATTCGCCCACAAGATAAAGGTTATTTACTTGACGTATTGACCTACACCAAACCGACATCACGTGGCGGTGCAGGTTCAGAAAACTGGAACGAGCGTAATACCAAACCATCACTCGCTAGTTGGTCTGTCATGGAAGTGTACCATGCGTTGGCGAATGACTTTGGCCGCCAACAAGATGCACAAGCCTTCATTGATGAGATCTACCCTAAATTGGTGTCTTACCACGATTGGTGGCTATCAAACCGCGACCACAACCAAAACGGCGTACCTGAATACGGTGCGGCGGTCGATCCAGCACACAACACTTCTGACGGTGTGATGTACGTATGGGTAGAAACTAAAGACCCGAAATTTAAAGACATTATTCCGTCTGAAGACATCATCAAAACTGACGGTGATCACTATCAAGTAAAAGGCATGGCTTCTTATAACAAGATTCTGGATGAGGTTGATTACATGAATCTTGAAGTCGGTGCGCAAGAAGCGGCGGGCTGGGAATCTGGCATGGATAACGCTGCACGCTTTGGCTTTATCTACAATATTCACGACATGAACAAACAAGCTGACGACATTAATCACCCAGATAAAAATGTCGACCAACTGGGCCGCTATGCAGCCACTGCTCATGGTTTTGATAACAGCATGGCGCTAACCAACGGCGCATGGGATTACACCAATAAAGATGCGGCTAACTTAGCAAAACTAAAACTGGCGAAGCAAGACTGGGAAGTCCGTTTTGCTGAAAACCGCGCCAATAACAACGATCCAGCGGGTCAATTACTTGGCTTCTCTATGCTACAAGAGTCTGTCGATCAGGCCTCTTATATGTACTCAGACAACAAATACCTCGCTGAAATGGCAGGGTTAGTTTCTGATGGTGTTGCAGGTAAAGAACGTGCACAAGAGTTCTTAGATGACGCAAGTAAAATTAAAACCTACATTAACCAATGTATGTTTGATGAAGGTACTGGCTTCTTCTACGACATTCACCTCAATGTTGCTGCTGATGGCACAACCCCTGCCCCATTAGCCAATGGTTGTGCAGGTGAACCTATCGTTGCTCGTGGCCGTGGGCCTGAAGGTTGGTCGCCTCTATTTAATGAAGCGGCAACACAAGAACACGCAGATAAAGTCATCGCTGTGATGCGCGATCAAGACGAATTCAATACGCCAGATAAATTCCAAAATACCGGCGTGCCTTTACCAACCGCTTCACAAACAAACCCAGCTTACGGCAAGGATGTTTACTGGCGTGGTCGTGTATGGCTAGACCAAGTGTACTTTGGCTTCCGTGCTATGGATAACTACGGTTACAAACAAGAAGCGATTTCAATGGCCAACGAGCTATTTAACAACGCAGAAGGTATGACAGGTAACATGCCGATTCGCGAGAACTACAACCCTGAAACAGGGGCTGTTCAAGGCGCATCTAACTTCTCTTGGTCTGCGGCTCACTTATATATGATGTATAACGGCTTCTTTACCAAGTAAGCATCTATATACAGATAATTAAATATCACGGATGGTTAGTGCCCCCCCTAACCTAGCCATCTAGAGATACATAATCAAACCGGATCTGACTTACTCAGCTTCCGGTTTTTCTTTCATAAATGGCAACACCCTCATCCTAAGCGCACCAAACTGTACGAATAACAAACAAAGCCAACATTACCTTTTACGCATACCTTTGCTGATAACCTTATATATTGAACCATATCAACCTTTTCAATATACGTAAGAGTGATACGCCAACTGGAGGTGTATCATTCCATGCTTAAATCAGCGTGTAAGTTGCAAAAACACATAAATCAAAAAAATACTAGCTAGCACCTAGTAGTACACGCTGTGCTTATATTGGTTAGGATTTTATGGCTACTAAAGCATAAGGAACAGGTTAGGTTCATGAAAAAAATAATATTAATCGCAGTCTGCATCATGTTTGCAATTGCAGCTATCGCAAGTGTGTCTTCAACATCTTATATATCTCATCAAGAGATCGATCAAATCATTCTGAAAAAGTCTCAGGCGCAAGCTGAATTACTGGCTAAAAACGTTGAATATATATTGAGTTCATCGTCACAGCCTGTCGAAGACTTACAACAATTTGTACTATCACTGAATAGCCGTTCAGACATTAGTTATGCAGTAGTCATTGATAAAAATGTTCAAGCTATTGCGCATAGTGATATTGAAAAACTCAATAAAGTCTACAACGATAGCTATACCGTAGATGGCGCGACAAGAGGAAAACCACAACATTCTAAGTGGTATGCCGATGTACAGGCAGTCTGGGTATACGACATTTTATCCCCTGTTTATGTCAACGGTGAATTGTACGGTACGTTTGATATCGGCATTCCCATTACAGAAGTAAGTGAAGCAGCTAAAGGCATAGTAATCAGCCAGCTCGTGGTTATTCTAGGTATTTTCTTCATCTGTGGCTGTGTATTGGTATGGTTGCTAGGCAAACTATTAAGACCGCTTTCGGGGTTACAGCACGCGTTAGAGAAC
This sequence comes from Photobacterium sanguinicancri, assembly GCF_002265265.1. Lineage (GTDB taxonomy): Bacteria > Pseudomonadota > Gammaproteobacteria > Enterobacterales > Vibrionaceae > Photobacterium > Photobacterium sanguinicancri. The sequence goes on along the minus strand of NZ_NOIF01000156.1, from coordinate 7,340 downwards.
ATTTCTCAAGGTGATGGTGATTTAACCATCCGATTGCCAGTTAATGGCAACGATGAGATTGCTCATATCTCGACAGCTTTCAACACCTTTGTCATTAAGATCAACGATATAATCACTCAGGTAGCTAATACCGGTGTTGATCTTGGCAACTCGGCAACAGATCTACGAAATCAATCTCAACAATCTCTATCACGAGGTCATGAGCAAAGCGAGCAATCACTCTTAGTTGTTACGTCAATGAATGAGATGATCGCAACCATTAGTGAAATTTCACAAAATGCCAGCGGCGCAGCAGAATCCGCTGAGAATGCGAATATCGAAACTCAAAACGGACAAAAGATCTTACAAGAAGCCACCAGCACAATTACCAGCCTAGCGAACCAAATGAATGACACATCAGGAGTCATAACGTCTCTTGCCGATAGAACACAATCCATTGGTTCTATTCTTGAAGTTATTCGTGGTATTTCAGAACAGACAAATCTATTAGCACTCAATGCAGCGATTGAAGCGGCACGTGCTGGTGAGGCTGGTCGAGGTTTTGCCGTCGTTGCTGACGAAGTGAGAAATCTTGCAACCAAAACGGCGCAGTCAACCAATGAAATTCAAACCATGATTGATCAGCTTCAAAATGAAGCTAAAAATGCAGTCAATGCTATGGATAGCAGCAAATCATTGACCATTGAAGGATCGCAAGCAACTGAAAAAGCGCAGCAAGCTCTGGAACAAATATCTATACAGGTTATGGCGATACTTGATATGAACACCCAAGTTGCTACCGCTACTGAGCAACAAACCAGTGTTGCAAACGAAATTAACCTCAATATGGATACCGTTGATTGCTCGGTTAAGCTTGGGCTGACAGCCAGCCAAGAACTAGAAGTCTCTAGCCAAAAATTGGCAGAGTTGGCTCAAACGCTCGATCGCCATGTTGGCTCTTTTAAGATTAATCACTAATACTGCCATCAATAAAACTCGCCCCTAGTCTTTACGTTAGGGGCGTTTTTGAAATAGCAAAAGGCTATGTCAACAGTGATAAAGCACTTGAATAGGGTCCAATATAAAACCACAATAGCTGTACAATTTTAATGTTTAAGCAGTCTGCATAAATGAACAAAATGGTAGCAAGCGGCGTTTTTGGTGGCTTTATCCCTGTTTTAGGCCTCATTGTCTTACTGGCTGGTGATTCACACTTCCCTGTAATAAAGTGGCCAATTGAAGCGTTTCAAGGGTTAGTTTTTAGCTTAGTTTGGGGGCTTGGTATCTCGCAGTATCTGGCTTATTTCTTTTCTGCCATGTTGTTTATTACGTTGTTTGCTGTCGGCTACGCGATTGGCTGTAAGATCTATCGTCGATTAAGTCGCTCGTAATATCTCATCCCTGAGAACTTAACCTGAAAGCCAATACAAAGAGCGAATCTCTAAAGCGATAGTAAAAAAGATTCGTCTCTAAATCCCCCTTATACGGACAATTTCATTCTCTGAAATTCCTAGTGACTTCAAGAAACGTTGATGCTCCGTCGGTTCTAGTTCTTCAAACTTCTTGTGTCACATTGTAATATCCGATCACTGACCATTGGCTTTTATGATGCCTTTCGTTATGGTGTTAAGTTGCAGTTTAAAATCATTATCTTAGATATAAACAACGCGCACCTCATGAATGAGATTAATAAATAACAAGGAACTGTTATTCATGCCAAACACTACATGGCTTTCGGGCGTTAAGTTACAGGGTAACTACATTACTACCCTTGAAAAAAGAGCATGCTAAAGCGCTTGTCCAAGCAGCATCTGATGGTGAACTTTGGAATTTATGGTATACGTCCATACCCAATGAAGAAAAGGTTGATGCCTATATAGAAACAGCGCTGTCAGAAAAAGAGTTGGGCCGTTCACTGCCCTTTGTCGTTATAGATAATCAGACTCAAGAGATTATTGGCACGACCCGTTATTGCAACGCCGATTGCACTAATCATCGAGTTGAAATTGGTTACACATGGTATGCAAAACGTTACCAACGCACAGCCGTAAACACCGAATGCAAATACCTACTGCTTACTCATGCATTCGAAAATTTATCAGCCATCGCGGTCCAATTTTGCACTCACTGGCATAACCAAACCTCACGTAATGCCATCGCACGCTTAGGTGCTAAGCAAGATGGTGTTATTCGCAACCATCAAAAGATGCCCAATGGTAGCTACCGAGATACGGTTGTTTTTTCTATCATTGAAAGCGAATGGCTCGCGGTTAAAGCAAGCCTAACATTCAAGCTTCAATTGCCTTCTTAACAAACGTGACTGGCCATCTGCTGAAATGCACACAAGGAATCAACAATGAATTATGACCAATACAATGCTTTTTGTCGTGCGTTGCCAGCGACGACTTATGTTGTGCAATGGAATAACTCTCATGTATGGAAAGTCGGTGGAAAAGTGTTTGCCATTGGAGGGTTAGGGCCTGACGATAAACCTGCCTTTATATTTAAAACGTCTGATCAGAATTATCATTACCTTAGTGATCAACCCGGTTATAAACCTGCACCTTACTTTGCATCACGAGGGATGAAATGGATCCAACACTTTGTAAGTTCAGCGGCGACGGATGAAGAGCTCATGTATTATCTGACCGAGTCTCACCGTATTGTCTCCTTAGGGCTGACCAAGAAGTTGCAAAAAGATCTGAACTTAAATCAAGTGTGATTGCTATCATTCAACAGCTATTCGTACAGTAAAAAGCCAGCGGTTAGTCGCTGGCTTATCGTTGCTACAGGAAAGTAAACAGAGTCTTTTAACGGGTGTCGCCCTATTTCACGTTAGGGTTTTGTCCCAATACTGTTTCAGCGGCTTGAGCATTATCAAACATCGTAAAGTTGTACTGTTCAATTTCCCATGTATCGGCACGATCTAGCGTCCATGATTGGTTCGCTTGGTCGGTGTAAATTGTCCATAACGTTGGGAATACATCATTCACATGTGCGTCGATACGGTCGTAGCCAGAGAACACATTATTAGCAACTGCTTTAATACTCAGTGCCGCTTTTGCTGGGTCTTTGACATCTCGAGCATACAAGTCTTCAACAATCTCTTTGGCGCGAAGACGACGGTCGTATGAACGGATACTGGCGTCCGCTTTTGTGCCCTCTTTGTCCATGATTAAATGCGTACTGAACTCAGGATCATTCGACATGAACTGTACACCAGGCGCAGTTTCATGGGTACCTTCATAGATTTTTTGCTCACCCTTCACATACTCAATCACCGCACTCTTACCCGAAGCATCTGTAATTTGGTAATGAACAGGAGCAGAAATACACTCATTGGTATGGCCTGGTAAGTCACAAATTTTCTGGTCAATCACATCAATGCTGCGCAGCGCTGCGAGTGCTTCATCGGTTGTTGCAAAGTTATCAACCACGAAGCGTGGCACTTCACCTGCACTCACATCTGGAACACCGGTTTTACCCTCAGGGAACTCAGTGTAATCTTTACCCAGGTATAAGATACGCGCTACCAGACCTTTTTCATTCATGGCTTCAGCCACAATTCCTGGGTTAAAAGATTTAATCTGCATAGAGGCATACTTAGATTTACTTGTGATGCCATCTTCAGTATCGGCATACTGGTTTTCAATACCTCGCCCTTTACCGACAACTTCTGCTTGATCTTGACCAGCCCAATCCATAGTACGAACCGTCATGTTCACGTCACCATTATTATAAATAGCCGATGTACATGCTGTTGCTATGCTTGCCATACTCAATGTTGATGCTGCAATCAGTGTTGCGATAATAGTTTTTGATGCTTTCATGGTTTCGCCCTCATCAGAATTCGACTGGTTGTCTCGGTTATATATTCAATCTTGATTCTCAATTTGAATATTGATTGAGTCCCCCATTTCGTTGGGGTTGATATTACTCATCTGATAAAAACAGCACCAACGAGTAGCTTTAAGTTTGACTTACAGGGCAAAGCTTCATTCTGAAGAAATGACGCATATAAACCATACTACTAGGCCTTACTATTACGATACAAACCACCTGCCATATAAAAGGTTTTTTATGCTACTATCTCTTTGGTTTACAAGGCCAAATCAAGACATGATGGCCCTAAATATTCACAAGGAGTGTGAGTTTGAGGAAATATTTTGCGATCTTTTTATCTCTGTTTTCATTCAACGCGTTCGCCGAGGATAAACCTCTCACCACGCCCACTTGCTTACCAGAAGCAGTGTTAACAACGCCTGTCACTTTGTTTTTAACAGAATCGATTAAGGCGCAATATGCCCCTTTTGTTATTGAAGGTCATATAAAAAGTTGGTTGGAACATTCCAATACCGTCATGCGTAATTCTTGCATTCCCATGAAACGGACCTTAAAAGAGGTGGTGTACATTAGTGAATTACTCGATATCAACTTCCAAGATATCTATGCTGTGCATGATCTCCTCGCCTATTACTATCCAGATAGAATGGAAGCGCTGCAGCCAAACAAATCACATCATCACGTATACCCTTACTACGGCGTAGTATTCAGCACACGAAATTCAGCGTTCAATCCCGATAAATGCGGACAAACAGACGTTGCGCTTTATCCTCAATTTTTCGTGCTAGATATAAGCTGTCCAAAAATCGTGTTAGAACATGAATTAGGCCACTTAGCATGGGCAAATCACGATATCGATACACTCTCATATCAAACTGAGGGTTACCTATTCGATTTAGCAGCTTGGTTACCTGTTGGGCTCCATTCTAAAATAAAGCAATACGCCTATGGTTATCATTGCGGAGGCAAAGGCACAGTGATGTCTTACGCGGATGAATTTCATCCCTTCTACTCCAGCCCTTCTATCGCTTTCGATGGCATAGCTTGTGGCAATGAAGTATATGCAGATAATGCTCGCGTACTAAGAGAATACGCAGAAGCTAAACTAGCAATAACAAATTAAAATCAACCATATGCAGCGAATTATCACCCTCATCGAAAACGATAAATTACGGCAAGAGGCGCTTCATTGTGTATCGCTACTGGCACTTCCACAATGTTATTTAGCCGCTGGCTTTGTCAGAAATTTAGTCTGGGATCACCTGCATCCCGAAAAACAGATAACAACCCCGCTCAATGATCTGGATGTTATTTATTTCGACCCAACTGAAAGCGATCCAAGCAGAGATATTGCGCTTGAGCAACAACTCTCCGACATGATGCCCAATCAAAATTGGCAAGTGCGAAATCAAGCAAGGATGCACGGCTATAATGGCGATCGCCCATATTTAAGTACACTAGATGCCATGCGTTTTTGGCCAGAAAAAGAAACAGCCATCGCCATTCGAAAAGTGCCAACGACAACAGGCAGAGATGGTTACCAAGGGATAAGCGCTTTTGGCCTAGATTCTTTATTTGATCTCAAGATCACCCATAACCCTAGGCGTTCACGCGCTCTCTTCGAGCAACGAGTCCAAGCAAAGCAGTGGTTAACCCACTGGCCTAAACTCACAATCGGAAGTTTTAGTGATGCAGAATGATGAAAAGTACATGTTACGGGCACTTGAGTTATCACAACAAGCGCTACCGCAATGTCACCCCAATCCTCCCGTTGGCTGTGTGCTGGTAAAAAATGGGAGCATCATTAGTGAAGGTTATACTCAGCCGCCCGGTCAGCATCATGCTGAAGCACATGCTATCGCGCAATACCTAGAGAATAGACTCGCTAATCAGCTAGTTAATGAACATAAAGAGAACACGCCAGTCGATTTTAGTGATGTAACCGCTTATGTCACACTTGAACCCTGCTCTTTTGTGGGACGAACGCCTTCTTGCGCAAACACCCTTGCAACATTAGGGGTTAAACGTGTGGTCGTCGCTATGATCGATCCAGATCCGCGAAACAGCGGTAAAGGCCTAGATCGAATAAAACAAGCGAACATTCAAGTTGATGTTGGAATATGTGAAGACCACGTAAAAGCCTTTATAAGCCAATATCTGATAAAGTGAATGACTGACAAGTATTCATTCTAAACAACATCTGTATCAAGGAAGATCATGAACCCAAATCAACAAGCTATGCTAGATGCGTATCTAGTACAACTGAGCCCAGAAGAACGAGCTGCAATACCTCAGGTTGTTGCGGAGTATTTTTGTGCCGATGAGTACAATGCCAATGAGTGCGCCCGTTTGATCAATAACGGCATCAAACGCGCATCATGTAGCCTAAAAGAAGGTTATGACATCGACAATGAGCCACTGCCACAAGTCGGCAACTTAACCCTTGTACTAAACTGGGCTGAAGAACCTGTATGTATAGTTAGACTCACTGAGGTATCCACTAGCCCTTTTAATCAAGTCACGCGTGAGTTTGCAGAATCAGAAGGCGAAGGTGATGGCAGTTACGAATGGTGGCTTCAGGCTCACATCGACTTTTTCACATGTTATGCGGCTCAGATTGGTGCAACTTTCAATGATGAATCTGAACTTGTGCTGGAGCGCTTCGAAAAAGTCTTTCCTCTATAACTGCATAGATCACCAACTATTCAACTAAAAGGGCATCTACCGTTATGCGATATCACCAAGTTTCACCTAATCAGGTGCCCTTAGCTTTGCTGCTCGAAGCCGACCCTTCAGAGGCGAGCATCAAGCGTTACTTACCCCACGCTTGGTGTTTTGTGGCAACTGAGAATACGGATATACGAGCAGCCTGTATTGTTGCACCTATAGAATATCAGGAGACACAAGACACGCCGACTGTCGTCGAGATATTCAATGTTTCTGTTCACGCTGAATATCAACAGCAAGGCATAGGTTCAAAACTACTAAAATTTGCTATCAACTCCCTTAAAGAAAAAGGGGTCATACGAGTAGAACTCGGTACTGGTGCCTTCGGCTATCAACTCACATACTATCATCGGTTAGGTTTTCGCATAGACAGCGTGCTCAAAGATCATTTTTTAGACCATTATACCGACCCCATATTTGAAAATGGTATTCAACACAAAGATATGCTGAGGCTTTACTTAAATATCTAGTCTGCTCACCCGCGGTAATTAACAACTAGGGAAACGAACTACGCTGCCCCACGAACTTAGGAGGGGCAATGAACAAGATAAATATTGTTGGGACAAGTGGCAGTGGTAAGTCGACTTTCACCAAAAACTGGCTAAAAAGCTGTCTTATCCTTATTACGAAATGGATACACTATGCTGGAAGGCAGACTGGGCTGAATCAAAAAGAACTATGGCCGAACTCGGGAAATAAAGAAAGTTTTAAAACGTTACTGACCAGAAAAAACTCGATACTTCTATGGACAATTAAAACCCATAGCAGTAACAAACAACGCTATCAAAAAG
>NZ_NOIF01000155.1 GCF_002265265.1 Photobacterium sanguinicancri | reverse complement strand
TCAGATGTGTTTATGTGACAGCAATAAAACCATGGTTGTCAGACGAAAAAGACGCTCAAAAAGTGTCTGTTTTGGTGGTATTTATTTAAGCAATAAAGTGAGTATATCTTGCGGAGTCGGCAGAATACCTGCCGCGTTCCATTGTTCAGGGAAATGGTGCTCTCCGATATAACCCCAACTTGCAACAAAGCCCTGCATGTTGGCGGCGTTGGCGGCAATCATGTCTTTTTCAATATCCCCGATATAAGCACACCGTGTATGAGGGGTTGCTATTAACTCACTGGCGTACAGTAAGGGTTCTGGATGCGGTTTCGCAAGCGGGAGAGTATCACCACAGACAACGGCCTTGGCGCGTTGAAGTAACGGGAAAAAGGGGAGTAACATCTCTGTTAGAAAGGCCGGTTTATTGGTCATGATACCCCAAGGAATACCATGATGATCCAAACTGCAAAGAAGATGTTCAATTCCGTGATAAAAACGGGTGTTGATGCAAATGCTTTGCTGATAATAGTCGAGGAATTCTTGACGGAGCGAAAGGAAATCGAGGTGGTCAGGAATTCCATCAAATCCGGCTTCTAGCAGGCCTTTAGCGCCGAAACTGGTGTTTGCTTGAATTTGATGATTACGGAGTGGAGGTATGCCATGCTTCGCAAGGACTTTATTGGCCGCAAGTGCCATATCTGGCGCGGTATCGAGTAATGTACCGTCAAGATCGAAGAGTACACCTTCAATAGGTTGGGGCATAGCAATATCCTTATCAAAGTAAACCAGCTACTCACCCTTATTCGCGTAATAGAAAAAGTAAGGCGCTAAGAGAGGCGAACCAACGCTGATAAACATGAAAGGCGTAAGTGAATAGGCAGCGTCGCTTTAATAAGAATAGCTAGCTTTAGAATAAGTGGGGTAAGTATCTGATCACTTTAACAATGATTAAGTGATCAGATAATGATCTTGTTATACTGAAACTACATTGGTTTCACTGTATGCACGATGTAGTTCACATCGACATTACTGCCCAACCAATAGTTGTTGGTTAGTGGGTTATAGTGCAGGCCGATAATATGGCGTTCTTGCAGCGGTGTTTGATCTATCATTGCCATCATTTCTGAAGGGCGAATGAATTTGCTGTGATCGTGTGTGCCTTTCGGAACAACCTTAAGTAACTGCTCTGCACCGACAATGGCAAATAAATATGATTTAGCGTTACGGTTTAATGTCGAGAAAAAGACATGGCCGCCAGGTTTAACCATTTTTGCACAGGCTGCAATCACTGAGGCCGGATCTGGCACATGCTCTAACATTTCCATGCAAGTGACGACATCGTAAGTTTCTGGATTTTGTTCTGCATGTTCTTCTGCGGTGCATTGCACATACTCGAGCTTAGTGCCCGTTTCTAAGGCGTGCAGACGAGCAACAGTAAGCGGTTCTTTTCCCATATCAAGGCCAGTAACCTCACCACCTTCGACTGCCATGCTCTCAGCTAAAATACCGCCACCGCAGCCAACATCGAGCACTTTCTTACCAAACAAGCCATCAGCGTGATCAATCACGTAATTTAATCGTAGTGGGTTGATTTCGTGAAGGGGTTTGAATTCACCTTCCAGATCCCACCAGCGTGAGGCCATATCTTCAAATTTACTGATTTCTGCCGGATCGACATTTAACGGTTTGGTCATGCTTCGTGCCATTTGTCCATAATCGGTGGCCGCATTATAGCTAATTGTTAGCGACTTGAAATAGTTAGATGCGAGATGGGGGATAGAAGTGGAATTAAATAGGGGAAGTCACAATGTGGCTTCCCGCTGAAGGTAAAACAGACAGCAGAAACCGGCACTGATACCGATATAAAAATGGCTACTGTGATATTTCTGCCATAACAAATGAAAAGGCATCGGGATTGATCGATCCTGAAAATGCAGTCATAGCGGCAAGAATGAGCATTAAAATGTATTTACCACCAATGATGCAAAGCCCAATAGTATTAATTGCAGATCCCAACATAACAACCTCACTCAATAATTAACGTGAACATTACGTAGAGCACGCATTACCAGTCAGGCTGTATACCAACGGATTATGACTGGGTGATTATAACGAAGTGTTTCTCACCAAGTGACTATCGGGTTATTCACCTTGTTTGGTATTGCCTGGTTGATTCTACTGGGCTTAATTATTTTGATGGTGACAGCGATCTTATTTTTGCTTTTTAAAAAAGTGACAAGTGAATGTTTTTGTATAAAAAGCGAGCGCATCTCAATTTTACAATTGGTATCACTTTCTTTTATATTTTGAGGTTGAGATAGGTTTGTAGAATGTGTTTTTACGCTGAAGTATGAGTTTGTTAACTAATCGATTGATATTTACTCGCTCTTTTAGACTAAACTGCTCCATTACTCACAACATAAAGTGTGAAAGGTATGCCTATTTTTACGGAAATATGCTATATTCTCGCACCTTGCACGTATAAAAATACGACAGAAATTACCTGAGGGATATTGGCTCAATGAGCGATCTTGCAAAAGAGATCACGCCCGTAAACATTGAAGAGGAGCTGAAAGGCTCATACCTCGACTATGCGATGTCAGTTATCGTTGGTCGTGCTCTTCCGGATGTGCGTGATGGCCTAAAGCCTGTGCACCGTCGCGTATTATTCGCGATGAATGTGCTAGGCAATGACTGGAACAAAGCATATAAAAAATCTGCCCGTGTGGTAGGTGACGTTATCGGTAAATATCACCCACACGGTGATAGCGCTGTATACGACACTATTGTACGTATGGCTCAACCATTCTCACTGCGATACATGTTAGTCGACGGTCAAGGTAACTTCGGTTCCGTTGATGGTGACTCCGCAGCGGCAATGCGTTACACCGAAATTCGTATGGCAAAAATTGCCCACGAACTTTTGGCAGATCTAGATAAAGACACTGTTGACTATGTACCGAACTACGATGGTACAGAGCAAATCCCAGCTGTTCTTCCAACTCGAGTACCTAACTTATTGGTGAATGGTTCATCGGGTATTGCCGTGGGTATGGCTACAAACATACCACCGCATAATCTGGGTGAAGTGATCAACGGCTGTCTTGCTTATATCGATAATGAAGACATCACTATCGATCAGCTAATGGATTACATCCCTGGTCCTGATTTCCCAACAGCAGCATTGATTAATGGCCGTAAAGGCATTATCGATGGTTACCATACTGGCCGCGGTAAAGTTTACATGCGCGCCAAGGCTACAATCGAAGCTGAAAAGAACGGTAAAGAAACTATTATCGTTACTGAAATCCCTTATCAAGTTAACAAAGCACGTTTGATCGAAAAGATCGCAGAGCTTGTTAAAGATAAGAAGGTTGAAGGTATCAGCGCACTACGTGATGAGTCTGATAAAGACGGCATGCGTATTGTTATTGAATGTAAGCGCGATGCTGTGGGCGAAGTTATTTTGAATAACTTGTACTCACAAACTCAGCTACAAACAACATTCGGTATCAACATGGTTGCTCTAGACCATGGTCAGCCTAAGCTGTTTAACTTAAAAGATATGCTGAAGTGCTTCGTGAATCACCGCCGTGAAGTGGTGACACGCCGTACAATTTTTGAATTGCGTAAAGCGCGTGAGCGTGCCCACCTTCTTGAAGGTTTAGCAATTGCTTTGGTTAATATCGATGAAATTATTGAATTAATCAAAAAAGCACCAACACCACAAGTTGCACGTGAAGGCCTTCTGGCTCAACCTTGGCAGCTTGGTGATGTGTCAGCAATGCTTGAACGTGCTGGTAGTGATGCTGCACGTCCTGAGTGGTTAGCACCTCAGTATGGTATTCATGGTGGTCAATACTTCTTAACTGAACAGCAAGCACAAGCGATCCTTGAGCTTCGTCTGCACCGTTTGACCGGCCTTGAGCATGAGAAGATCCTTGATGAATACAAAGGTCTTCTAGACATTATTGAAGAACTACTTCTAATTTTGGGTAGCTCTGAACGTCTAATGGAAGTTATTCGTGAAGAACTACACGCTGTTAAAGAGCAGTTTAACGATGAACGTCGTACAGAAATTACAGCGGCAAGCCACGACATCGATCTTGAAGATTTAATTACACAAGAAGATGTAGTCGTAACACTATCTCACGAAGGTTACGTTAAGTACCAAGTGCTAAATGATTACGAAGCGCAACGTCGTGGTGGTAAAGGTAAAGCTGCAACACGCATGAAAGATGAAGATTTCATCGAGCGTCTTCTAGTAGCCAATACCCATGATACGATTCTGTGCTTCTCTAGCCGTGGTCGTATGTACTGGCTAAAAGTTTACCAGTTACCATTAGCGAGCCGTACTGCACGTGGTAAGCCAATTGTTAACATTCTTCCATTAGAAGAAGGTGAACGCATTACCGCTATCTTGCCTGTTAAAGAATACGAAGCTGATAAGTTTGTATTCATGGCAACAGCAGACGGTACAGTTAAGAAAACGCCACTGACTGACTTCAGTCGTCCTCGTAGTGCCGGCATCATTGCGGTTAACCTACGTGATGGTGATTCACTGATTGGCGTTGATGTAACTAACAGCACAGACCAAATCATGCTGTTCTCTGAAGCAGGCAAAGTTGTTCGCTTCTCTGAAGAACAAGTACGTGGTATGGGCCGTACAGCTGCGGGTGTTCGTGGTATGAAACTAGCGAATGGCGACAAAGTTGTCTCGCTAATCGTACCGCACAATGAAGGTGACGTATTAACAGTAACTGAAAACGGTTATGGTAAGCGTACTGCATTGGATGAATACCCAGCGAAGAGCCGTGCAACACAAGGTGTTGTATCGATTAAAGTCTCTGAGCGTAACGGTAAAGTAGTTGGTGCCGTTCAAGCTGAAGACGGTGACGAATTCATGATGATCACCAATGGTGGTACTCTGGTTCGTACACGTGTTTCTGAAGTGAGCCGTGTTGGCCGTAACACTCAAGGTGTAACGCTGATCCGAACTGCGGAAGATGAGCTTGTTGTTGGTCTACAACGTATCGATGAGCCTGAAGAAGTAATGCTGGATGACGACGCTGTTATTGACGGTGAAGCAACAGTGGTTGAAGGTGAAGTAGCAGCAGACCAAGCGTCTGATGCTGAACAGCCACAACAACCTGAATCTGATTCAGAGCAAGATGAATCAACTGACGAAGAGTAATCTTCTTAGTTCGAATCACTAATAAAAGCGCAGCCTACGGGTTGCGTTTTTTTATATCTAAATAAAATTCGCTATGAGATGAAAGGCTTATGGTGAGTTTTTTCGTGAAATTATTGGGCTAGGGCTTTTCAGCGCTGTCTCAAAGGTGTAAAACGAAGATATTGATCTTTATCACACTCAACCAAATCCTAGTGTGAGTATTAATATAACCGATAGCAGGAGCACACTTTTCATCATGGAAAAAGTCTATAACTTTTGCGCTGGCCCAGCGATGATCCCAGCGGAAGTTTTAAAAAAGGTTCAGGAAGAACTCATTAATTGGAATGGTTTAGGCACGTCTGTGATGGAGATTAGCCACCGCAGCAAAGAGTTTCTTGCTGTGGCGGAACAGTCGGAAAAAGATCTACGTGATTTACTAGCAATTCCTGCAAACTACCATGTGTTATTTTGCCATGGTGGTGCACGTGGTCAGTTTGCGGCGGTACCGATGAACTTGCTGGGTGATGCTACATCAGCAGACTATATGGATGGCGGCTATTGGGCTCACAGTGCTGTCGCTGAAGCAAAGAAATACTGCTCACCGAATAATGTTGATATCACGTGTGTGCGCGATGGTAAGAAAGCGATCTTACCAGCATCAGAGTGGCCAATGTCTGACGATGCTGCGTTTGTGCATTTCTGCCCGAATGAAACCATCGATGGGATTGAAATCCGTGACTTGCCTGAAACAGATAAGCCGATTGTCGCAGATATGTCATCTACCATTTTGTCTCGTGAAATCGACGTGTCCAAATACGGTGTGATTTACGCTGGCGCACAAAAGAATATTGGTCCCGCTGGATTAACACTGGTGATTGTGCGTGACGATTTACTGGGCAAGGCGAAAACAATTTTACCTAGCATTTTAGATTACTCGGTGCTGGTGGATAAAGAATCAATGTTTAATACTCCACCTACGTTTGCCTGGTATTTGGCAGGTGAAGTTTTCAAATGGCTGAAAAGCATTGGTGGTGTAGCAGAGATGCAACAGCGCAACGAAGCCAAAGCAAAAGTGCTGTATGACTTCATTGATCACTCGGATTTCTATCGTAACGATGTACACGCCGACAACCGTTCGTTAATGAATGTACCTTTTCAGCTGAAGAACCCTGAACTTGATGCTTTATTTTTAGAACAAGCCGATACTGCTGGTTTGGTTGCACTGAAAGGGCATCGAGCTGTGGGGGGGATGCGTGCATCTATTTATAACGCGATGCCAATTGAAGGTGTGCGAGCGCTCGTTGATTTTATGAAAGCCTTTGAGCAAGCAAATGCATAATAGATCTTTGCTTCAATAGTATCAAAAGAAAGCAGCCGAATATGGCTGCTTTTTTATGTGTGCATTATTGTGGGAATGGTTAGTTCTCGTGCTGATAACGCATATAGACAAGCTGCTTGTCTTCACTGGTTTGAATGAACCCCAAACGCTTGTAGAGCGCCCCGACACGATTACCTTGTAAGTAACTGAGCGTTAACGGTAGTTGCTGTTGCCGCGCTTGTCTAATTGCAATACCTAGAACTTGAGAGCCAATACCGAACCCTTGATAGGACGGTAAAATAAAGAATCGGCAGAAATAGAGTTTATCGCCTTGGTGCTGCACTAAGTAACTACCAATCGCTTTGCCATTTGACTCAATGATTAAAGGGCGCTCTTCGAGCCACTCTTCTGCATGAATCTTTCTTTGTATAGATTCATCCCAGCCAAAGACTGCCGTAATAGGTTCGAACTCAGACTGTTTTTTTAAATCAAACAGGAATTCATAATCATCCTCAACGGCTGGACGAACCGTAAATTGGCGAGACGTTGGCATGGGCATTGGTTAGGCGCTGAGACAAATGACGTTATTTAAATAACAAGCGATAGACTGTTCGCTCGCATCGAAGTGAGGTTGGGGAAGGGCTCTAGGGTCCACCCAGATCCAACCATCGCACTTATCAGGCTCTTTTAATTCAGGAACACCAGTATATTCAGTCGCTAATAAAGCGATACTGATGTAATGCAGTCCAGATTCTTGATAGGTCTTTAAGTTGTTGGTGATAGCGATAACTTGTGGGTTGTGAATGTGAACGCCCGTTTCTTCAATCATCTCACGCGTGGCACATTGCTCAAAAGTTTCGCCCATTTCTAAGTGGCCACCAGGAATAGAATAGTACGGTGAATGACTATTTCTGCGCTTACCTACCAGCACTTGCCCTTTATTATTTACCAGAATAATCCCTATGCCCACTTTAGGTGTTTCTGCTGTCATATAAAGCCTTTAACTCTAATAAGTGCGTTTTAAGAGTATATATACAATGAAGTTACTGAGGTGCCAATCTAATTCGTGAGCAATTGATTTAAAGAAGCGCTATTGCAATAAAAACTGCGATGAATGTTATTGTTAACTTCAACAATAGGCAGTAATGAATTGAATAAGCAGAGCAATAATAGGTTTAGAGGCTCTGCGATGAACGTTGTACTAGTTAGGTGATGCATTGGTGCTGGTATCTCGTCACATTATTCGCTAATCTGCAAGAACGCATAATATTTAGGATGATCAGAGAAGCAATGGAAAGTTTAACGTTACAGCCAATTCAACGGATTAATGGTGTAGTGAACCTACCTGGTTCTAAAAGTGTCTCGAACCGAGCTTTGTTATTGGCAGCGTTAGCACAGGGACAAACTCGCTTAACTAACTTGCTGGATAGCGATGACATTCGTCATATGCTTAATGCTCTTGAATCTCTGGGTGTGCAATATCAATTATCTGCAGATAAAACTGAATGTATAGTTGACGGCTTAGGTCACGCTTTTCAGCCAGAAAAAGCCCTTGAACTATATTTAGGCAATGCGGGTACAGCAATGCGACCATTAGCTGCTGCATTATGCTTAGGTGGCGGGGAGTTTGTTCTAACGGGTGAGCCCCGCATGAAAGAGCGTCCAATTGGTCACCTTGTTGATGCACTGCGTGCTGCTGGTGCTGATGTTCGCTACTTGGAAAATGAAAATTACCCACCACTAGCCATTAAAGGTACTGGCTTAAAGGGTGGAGAAGTTGAAATCGATGGTTCGATTTCTAGCCAGTTCTTAACTGCATTTTTAATGGCTGCACCAATGTCAGAACAAGACACGGTCATTCGTATTAAAGGTGATCTTGTTTCTAAGCCTTATATTGATATTACACTGCAAATTATGGCGCAATTTGGCGTGTCGGTTGAAAACCGTGATTATCAAGAATTTGTAGTGTCCGCAGGACAGACTTATCAAGCACCTGGTGACTTTTTAGTTGAAGGTGATGCATCATCTGCTTCTTATTTTCTAGCTGCCGCTGCTATTAAAGGCGGTGAAGTTAAAGTGACAGGGATAGGTAAAAAAAGCATTCAAGGTGATGTGCAGTTTGCTGACGCACTTGCCGCAATGGGGGCTGAAATTGAGTGGGGTGATGACTATGTTATTGCTCGTCGCGGTGAACTTAAGGCTGTAGATCTTGATTTTAATCATATTCCAGATGCCGCGATGACGATTGCGATAGCCGCGTTATTTGCCGATGGCACAACGTCGATCCGTAATGTGTACAACTGGCGTGTGAAAGAGACTGACCGCTTAGCAGCAATGGCAACAGAACTCCGTAAAGTGGGTGCTGAAGTCGAAGAGGGGCATGATTACATTACTATTACGCCACCTCAGCAGTTGACCCACGCAACGATTGATACTTACGACGATCACCGCATGGCTATGTGTTTTTCATTGGTGGCACTAAGTGATACGGCAGTGACGATCAATGATCCTAAGTGCACATCTAAAACCTTCCCTGATTACTTTGATAAGTTAGAAGGTCTAGCCAATCAATAATTGCATTTAAAATAAGCATAAGAAAATAATCAATAATTACACCCATGCCGCAAGATATGGGTGTTTTTTCTTCAGCTGACATTTTCCTCTTCTAAAGCGACTGTTTTCTTCTGCCCCTTTACAAAAAAATCACGTATAATCTGCGCCCGTTTGATTGATGGCTTAACTTTGTTGTTGCTGCTTTTTTGCTATGCAAAATTAAGCGATTAATATTAACGATTGTGAAAATATTCGGAGATACTCTATGTCTACACATTCACCAGTAATCACGGTTGATGGCCCCAGCGGTGCAGGTAAAGGCACATTATGTATGCTTTTAGCTGACAAGTTAGGTTGGAATCTTTTAGATTCTGGCGCTATTTATCGCGTACTAGCGCTTGCTGCTCTGCATCATGGTGTTGATCTTGAGTCAGAAGAAGCGTTAGTTGTGCTGGCTGCCCACTTAGATGTGCAGTTTGTCGCTGAAGGTGACTTGGTGAAAGTGATCTTAGAAGGTGAGGATGTATCCCCCACTTTACGCACGCAAGATGTTGCAAATGCAGCATCAAAAATTGCAGCGCTTCCACGTGTACGTGAAGCATTGCTACGTCGCCAACGTGCATTTAGTGAAGCGCCAGGTTTAGTGGCTGATGGTCGCGATATGGGCACGGTTGTTTTCCCTCAAGCGGAGGTGAAAATCTTCCTTGATGCGAGTGCGGAAGAACGTGCTAATCGTCGTATGAATCAGTTGCAAAATAAAGGCATAGATGTTAACTTTGTCACCCTTTTAGGCGAGATTCAAGAACGCGATTATAGAGATCGTAACCGTGCGGTTGCTCCTCTACGTCCCGCTGATGATGCTTTAGTGCTAGACTCTACTGAACTTTCGATAGAGGAAGTGACAGCACAAGCTCTCGCTTATATTGAACAAAAATTGTCTTGTTGAATAATCAGCAAGGCGGCGTCGGTGTCAAGGAAGATAACTGACTTTTATATCAACCCCATGCGGTAGGATACCCATGGTTGTTTATCAAATTGAAGATTAAATAATGACTGAATCTTTTGCTTTACTCTTTGAAGAGTCTCTAAACGAAATCGAAACACGCCCAGGCGCGATCGTTAAAGGTACTGTAATCGCTATCGAGAACGGTTACGTTCTTGTTGATGCAGGCCTTAAGTCTGAGTCATCTATTCCTGCTGAAGAATTCAAGAACGCTGCTGGCGAACTAGAAATCGAAATCGGCGCACAAGTAGATGTTGCTCTTGACGCGATCGAAGACGGTTTCGGTGAGACTAAACTTTCTCGTGAGAAAGCTAAGCGTCACGAAGCTTGGATCCAGCTTGAAAAAGCTTACGAAGATGCTGAAACTGTTGTTGGTATCATCAACGGTAAAGTTAAGGGCGGCTTCACAGTTGAACTTAACGGCATCCGTGCGTTCCTACCAGGTTCTCTAGTAGACGTACGCCCAATTCGTGACACTGCTCACCTTGAAAACAAAGAGTTAGAGTTCAAAGTAATCAAGCTTGATCAGAAACGCAACAACGTTGTTGTTTCTCGCCGCGCAGTTATCGAATCTGAAAACAGTGTTGAGCGTGATGAGCTACTTGCATCTCTACAAGAAGGCATGGAAGTTAAAGGTATCGTTAAGAACCTTACTGACTACGGTGCTTTCGTTGATCTTGGCGGTGTTGACGGTCTTCTACACATTACTGATATGGCTTGGAAACGCGTTAAGCACCCAAGTGAAATCGTTAATGTTGGTGACGAAATCAACGTTAAAGTTCTTAAGTTCGACCGTGAGCGTACTCGCGTATCACTAGGTCTTAAGCAACTTGGCGAAGATCCATGGGTTGCAATCGCTAAGCGTTACCCAGAAAGCACTAAGCTATCTGGTCGCGTAACTAACCTAACTGACTACGGCTGCTTCGTTGAAATCGAAGAAGGCGTTGAAGGTCTTGTACACGTTTCTGAGATGGATTGGACTAACAAAAACATCCACCCATCAAAAGTTGTTAACGTGGGCGACGAAGTTGAAGTTATGGTTCTTGATATCGACGAAGAACGTCGTCGTATCAGCCTAGGTCTTAAGCAGTGTAAAGCTAACCCATGGCAGTCATTTGCAGAAATGCAAGCTAAGGGCGATAAAGTAACTGGTAAGATCAAGTCTATCACTGATTTCGGTATCTTCATCGGTCTTGAAGGCGGCATCGACGGTCTAGTTCACCTATCTGACATTTCTTGGAATGTTTCTGGTGAAGACGCAGTTCGTGACTTCAAGAAAGGCGACGAAATTTCTGCAGTAGTTCTTGCAGTTGACGCAGAGCGTGAGCGTATCTCTCTAGGCGTTAAGCAAATCGAAGAAGACCCATTCAACGGCTACGTTGCAGTTAACAAGAAAGGTGCTCTAGTTACCGGTACTGTTACTGCAGTTGACGCGAAAGGCGCAACAGTTGAGCTAATTGAAGGCGTTGAAGGTTACCTACGTGCTTCTGAAGCATCTGTTGACCGTGTTGAAGACGCAACTCTAGTTCTTTCTGTTGGCGATTCTGTTGAAGCTAAATTCACAGGCGTTGACCGTAAGAACCGCGTAATCAACCTATCTGTACGCGCTAAAGATGTTGCTGAAGAGCAAGAAGCAATGGCTACTCTGAACAAGCAAGATGATGCTTCGTTCGGTAGCGCTATGGCTGATGCATTCAAAGCAGCTAAAGGCGAGTAATTGAGCTTAGGGAGAAAAAGCGTTTTAGCATTTTCTCCCTAAACGGTTATACTATTGAGAAACATACTAAAAACCGGAGTGTTTATGACAAAGTCTGAATTAATTGAAAGGCTATGTAGTCAACAAACACATCTTTCTGCCAAACAGGTAGAAGATGCAATCAAGGATATCCTTGAGCACATGGCGGGCACCCTCGAAGAGGGCGATCGTATTGAGATCCGTGGCTTTGGTAGCTTCTCGTTGCATTACCGTGCTCCCCGTGTAGGTCGCAACCCTAAAACTGGTGACAAGGTTGAGTTGGACGGCAAGTACGTTCCTCACTTCAAACCAGGTAAAGAATTACGCGATCGTGTTAATTTGTCTTTGGCTGGTTAACCACGGTTCTGACAAAAACGGCATACATTGTATGCCGTTTTTTTATGCCTAAAATTTGAGTTCTACTGTTTGCTGACTGACAGCATATTCTAAAATGGCTTCACGG
Organism: Photobacterium sanguinicancri; assembly: GCF_002265265.1. Lineage (GTDB taxonomy): Bacteria > Pseudomonadota > Gammaproteobacteria > Enterobacterales > Vibrionaceae > Photobacterium > Photobacterium sanguinicancri. Next base: position 28 of record NZ_NOIF01000155.1, on the reverse strand, counting down.
CATTATTTCTAATTGATAATTATTCCTA
>NZ_NOIF01000154.1 GCF_002265265.1 Photobacterium sanguinicancri | reverse complement strand
CAATAATTATTTATTCAAAAATGAGCCTTTTTTGGCTGATTTGGCGGATCTTTCTTTGTTTTTACTAAATCACAAACACTTTGTCTGAAACTGACTTTCTTTGTGGTGGATATAACTGCCTGTTCAGCTGTTATTAAGAATAATACTGCTTTTTGTGATAGTTTTGTGGCAAATTACTTCAATGCCTGTTAGTGTTTTGAGCAATTCTTCGGTTAGATTTACATTGTTTAGGATTAACGATGTGAATATTGCGTAACATTAGACGCCTACCGAAGAACGTCATGGACGCAACGATAGAATGTATTGGAGTTATGCATGTATAAGAATAAAATCACTCAGGCGTTATTAGTAAGTGCGGGTCTGGCTGCTTCAGCTATGTCATTTTCAGCACTAGCAGCAGAAGTGCCTGAGAGTGTAAAACTGGCAGCTACACAAGAGTTAGTTCGAGGTAATGGTACTGAAGTTGCTTCGCTTGACCCACACAAGACTGAAGGTGTGCCAGAATCAAACGTTATCCGTGACCTACTTGAAGGCTTAGTTAACCAAGATGGTGACGGTAACACTATCCCTGGTGCTGCTGAAAGCTGGGAAACTACTGATAACCGCACATTTACCTTCCACCTACGTAAAGATGCTAAATGGTCTAACGGTGACCCTGTTACCGCTGACGATTTCGTTTATAGCTTCAAGCGTGCAGTCGATCCTGCAACAGCTTCGCCTTATTCATGGTATTTAGAAATGACCACCATGAAGAATGCTGAAAAAATTATCGCAGGTAAAGCAGACAAAGAATCGTTAGGTGTGACAGCGGTAGACCCGTATACACTGAAGATCGAACTTGAATCTGCAGTACCTTACTTTGTGAAAATGATGGGCCATACAACGGTTAAGCCTGTAAATCGCAAAGTAGTAGAGAAATTTGGTGATGATTGGACTAAACCTGCAAACTTCGTGGGTAACGGTGCATTCGTACTTGATAAGTGGGTAGTGAACGAGCGTATCGTGCTTAAGCGTAATACGCAGTACTGGGACGATAAGAAAACAGTTATCGACCAAGTAACTTACCTGCCAATCGAAAACCAAGTAGCGGAAATGAACCGCTTCTTATCTGGTGAAATTGATATCACCAATGAATTACCAAACGAGCACTTCCGTCGCTTGCAAAAGCAACATGCTGAAGATGTACAAATTGTTGGTAACCTATGTTCGTACTATTACGGTTTCAATAACGAGAAAGCGCCGTTTAATGATGCACGTGTTCGTAAAGCCCTATCTTATGCGATTGACCGTGACATAGTAACGAAAGCATTGCTTGGCCAAGGCCAAAAGTCTGGTTATTTCCTAACACCTGAAATTACTGCGAACTTCAATCCAGTAACGCCTGCCTACGGCAAGCTTTCGCAAAAAGAGCGTAATGCTAAAGCGAAAGAACTGCTGGCAGAAGCTGGTTTTGATAGCAGCAACCCGCTAGAGTTTACTCTGCTATACAACACCTCTGAAAACCATAAGAAAATTGCGGTTGCAATTGCCTCTATGTGGAAGAAGAACCTAGGTGTGACAACTAACCTTGAAAACCAAGAGTGGAAAACGTACCTAGACAACCGTCGTCAAGGTAACTTTGATGTAACTCGTGCGGGTTGGTGTGGTGATTACAATGAAGCATCAAGCTTCTTGTCACTAATGCAAAGTAACAACAGCTCAAATGATCCTAAGTACCACAGCAAAGAGTACGACGGAATCATGGAAAAAGCGCTGGCGTCGACTTCAGATGCTGAGCGTGAAGCGCTATACATCCAAGCTGAAAAACTTCTGGCAAAAGACATGCCAATTGCCCCTATCTATCAGTATGTTAAAGCTCGCCTTGTGAACCCTCATGTGGGTGGTGTAGCAATGAATAACGCTGAAGATAAGCTTTTCTCTAAAGATATGTACATCATTGCTGACAAATAAACAGCAAGCATAATAAATAAACACTACACCCAGGACTGGGTGTAGTGTCTTCTGTCACAGACCAAACTCGGTAGAAATTATGATTAAACTAATTGCTAAAAGGATTTTAGAAGCAATACCAACCTTGTTGGTGTTAATCACTATCTCTTTTTTCTTAATGCGTTTTGCACCAGGTAACCCTTTTTCTTCAGAGCGTCCATTACCACCAGAAGTAATGGCCAACATTGAAGCGAAATACGGCCTTGATAAGCCCGTATTTGAGCAGTACACCACTTACCTTGGCAACGTATTACAAGGGGACTTCGGTCCGTCTTTTAAATATAAAGATTTCACAGTTAATGAACTAGTAAGCAAGGCATTGCCTGTTTCAGCAAAGATTGGTTTCTTTGCCTTCATTTTTGCAGTTGTTATGGGGGTTACGGTCGGAACGGTGGCCGCCTTGAAGCATAATACCTGGATAGACTACACCATAATGTCTACGGCAATGGCCGGGGTCGTCATGCCCTCCTTTATTCTCGCCCCAGTATTGATCTATATCTTTGCGATTAATCTTGGTTGGTTACCTGCTGGTGGCTGGCAAGACGGTTCGCTGAAATTCATGTTATTACCCATGTTTGGTATGTCGTTGCTTTACGTTGCTACTTTTGCTCGTATCACTCGCGGTAGCATGATTGAAACGCTAAACAGTAACTTTATCCGTACCGCGCGTGCGAAAGGCCTAAGTTACCCTTACATCATTTTAAAACATGCACTTAAACCTGCGCTTCTTCCTGTTGTGTCATACATGGGTCCTGCGTTTGTCGGCATCATCACAGGGTCGGTTGTTATCGAAACCATCTTTGGCCTACCAGGTATTGGTAAGCTATTTGTGAATGCAGCCTTCAACCGTGATTACTCATTGGTACTGGGTGTGACAATCCTAATTGGTGCGTTGACCATTATCTTCAATGCCATCGTTGATATTGTACTTGCGTACATTGATCCGAAAATTCGTTACTAGGAGAACAAGAAGATGATGTTAGTTAAAAAGGAAAGCGTTGACGCTATCGAGAACTTCTCTGATCAGTTAGAAATTGAAGGTCGTAGTTTGTGGCAAGATGCCCGTACTCGATTTAAGCGTAACAAAGCTGCGATGGTGAGCTTGACGATTCTTACGCTAATCACTCTCGCGGTTGTTTTTGGTCCAATGTTCAGCCAGTACGCGTTTGATGATACCGATTGGTATGCATTGCACGCGGCGCCAAGCCTTGGCGCTGAAGGTCACTTTTTTGGTACTGATAGCTTAGGTCGTGACTTGTACACACGTACGTTGGTTGGTGGCCGAATCTCTTTGATGGTGGGTATTCTTGGTGCCTTAGTAGCGGTTGTGATTGGTACACTTTATGGTGCAACATCTGGCTTTATTGGTGGCCGTACCGACCGTATCATGATGCGTATTTTGGAAGTGCTTTACTCCATTCCATTCATGTTCTTTGTTATCGTGCTGGTGACATTCTTTGGCCGAAACATCATGCTGATATTTGTCGCTATTGGTGCAATATCTTGGCTTGATATGGCGCGGATTGTACGTGGTCAAACGCTGTCTTTACGCAGTAAAGAGTTTATTGAAGCCGCGGAAGTCTGTGGTGTAAGCCGCTGGAGAATTATTACTCGTCACATTGTTCCTAACGTACTCGGTATTGTTGCGGTCTACTCAACGTTGCTAGTACCGTCAATGATTCTGACTGAGTCATTCCTTAGTTTCCTTGGCCTTGGTGTACAAGAGCCAATGACAAGCTGGGGTGCATTATTACAAGAAGGTTCTCAAACCATGGAAGTTGCTATTTGGCAACTGTTGTTCCCGGCTGCATTTATGGTCGTAACTTTGTTCTGCTTTAACTATGTCGGCGATGGTCTGCGCGATGCGCTTGATCCGAAAGACAGATAACAACAGCACCTGCTAACAGGTACAGAACAAATTAATGGATATATTGCAATAGTTTAGCGCAGCCCTATCAAGCAACACTGCGCTGAACCGTTGCAAATAAGGAAGGAAGCAATGAGCCTATTAGATGTCAAAGATCTGCGTGTTGAATTTACAACGCAAGACGGGATTGTTACCGCAGTTAATGATCTAAACTTTTCTCTAAACCAAGGTGAAACCTTGGGTATTGTGGGTGAATCAGGATCAGGCAAAAGCCAAACTGTATTCGCTATTATGGGTCTACTCGCTAAAAACGGTATCATCAGCGGCAGTGCTGAATTTGAAGGCCGTAACATTCTAAATTTGCCAGAGAAAGAACTGAACAAAGTTCGTGCTGAGCAAATAGCGATGATTTTCCAAGACCCCATGACTTCGCTTAACCCATACATGAAAGTCTGCGATCAGCTGATGGAAGTGTTGATGCTGCACAAAGGCATGAGCAAAAGAGAAGCCTTCGAAGAATCTGTTCGTATGCTTGACGCGGTTAAAATCCCGGAAGCACGTAAGCGTATTACCATGTATCCCCACGAGTTTTCTGGCGGTATGCGCCAGCGTGTAATGATTGCGATGGCACTGCTTTGTCGTCCTAAATTATTGATTGCCGATGAACCAACAACCGCATTGGATGTAACCGTTCAAGCGCAAATCATGGAAATGCTTAACGAGCTTAAAACAGATTTCAATACCGCGATTATCATGATCACGCATGATTTAGGTGTTGTTGCGGGTAGCTGTGACAAGGTACTCGTTATGTACGCTGGCCGTACAATGGAATATGGCAAAATTGATGAGATTTTCTACAAACCTTCGCACCCATATACGGAAGGTTTATTACGCGCTATCCCACGCTTAGACACAGAAGGTGAAGTATTACCGACGATTCCAGGTAATCCACCTAACTTACTTCGCTTGCCTGTTGGCTGTCCGTATCAAGACCGTTGTCACCGTGTGACAAGCCGTTGTAAGCAAGAAGCACCAGATCTAAAAGCTTTCACTGAAGGCCGTCTACGTGCGTGTTTTTCTGATGTGGGGACGTGGTAATGAATACTCAAAAGAATCTGTTATTAGATATTAAAGACCTTAAGGTTCATTTTAACATTGCGGCTAAATCAGCGTGGCCTTGGGCTAAGCCATTAAAGCTTAAAGCCGTCGATGGTGTTGATATTCGTTTATACGAAGGCGAAACCTTGGGTGTGGTAGGTGAATCAGGTTGTGGGAAATCGACCTTTGCTCGTGCCGTTATTGGCTTAGTGGAAGCAACAGAAGGTAGTGTTGTCTGGTTGGGCCAAGATCTGACGAAGTTGCAGCACAGTGCTTTGCGTGAGAAACGCAAAGAGATCCAAATGATCTTCCAGGATCCGCTTGCGTCGCTAAACCCACGTATGACAGTCGGCGAGATCATCGCGGAACCGTTGAAAACCTTCTTTCCTGAATTATCAGAGGACGAGGTAAAAGAGCAAGTGAAACAAATGATGACCAAGGTGGGCTTACTACCAAACGTTATTAACCGTTACCCACATGAATTTTCAGGGGGGCAGTGCCAGCGTATTGGTATTGCTCGTGCGCTTATTCTTAAGCCGAAAATGATCATTTGTGATGAACCTGTATCTGCTTTGGATGTATCTATCCAAGCACAGGTGGTGAATTTGCTTAAAGAGCTGCAGAAAGAAATGGGACTAAGTTTAGTTTTTATTGCCCATGACTTGTCTGTCGTTAAACATATATCTGATCGTGTACTGGTTATGTACCTTGGTAATGCGGTGGAGATGGGCGAAAGTGATGCGTTATTTGCAGAACCTAAGCACCCCTATACCCGCGCGCTGATGTCTGCGGTACCGATCCCTGATCCCGAACTAGAAAGAAACAAGACTATCCAGTTGTTGGAAGGTGAATTACCATCACCCATAAATCCACCAACAGGCTGTGTGTTCCGTACGCGTTGTCCGCAAGCAACTGAAGCTTGTGCTCAGCAAAGACCATCGTTAAAAGGCGATGATATTCATGCGGTAGCTTGTTTGAATGTGTAACAATTCGAGCCTGTGACAGGCTTTGAGCGCGGTGTTAAAACCGCGCTTTTTTTATGCCTGTAATTTAGGTTTGAGTTTATGAACGTCATAAAAATGACTTCATAGTCAATGATTTAACATATTGATAACTGACTTGATAAAGGTTAAATTTAACACTTATTTTACTTTTATAATTTGGTTTGGCATTACACAAGGATGTTGTTATGCGGTCGCTTTCAGTGCAATGGAAAATTACGCTACTTGCTGGTATGGGTTTACTCGCCACAATTACAGTGCTTACTGGCCTGTCATTTTATTTCTCATCTCAAAGCCAACGCTTGGTGAATGAGCAGACATTTTCGTCGCTCAGAGAACAATCTCAATCTTTGGTGCGGGTCCAAGCGCAGCGTCAGGCTATTCACGTTAAGCAGTATTTAGATGAAGCGGCGTACCGTGCTGAAATGTTGGCGCAGAGTGTGCTCTTCTTAAAGTTTAACGCGGAAGAAAACTATACGAATAGTTCTGAGCTTCGTGGTTCAATCAATGAGCTGTTACGTCGTTCAGTGGATAGTTTCAGTAATATTCGTGGTGCTTTTGTTGTATTTAATCCGAACGCTTTGGATGGTGAAGATGGTAATTACCATGGCGCCGATTACGTTGGTGCCAACTCGACAGGGCGTTTTTCACCTTATTGGGTGACAGCGCAGGATGGGACTCCAGAGCAAACTATTATCAATGAAGCAGATATTACAACATCGGCACAACGTCGGTTTAGTTGCAGTATTGCTCAGCAAGCTGCCTGTGTACTGAGCCCTACGCGTTCTGCTAATCAGATGCTAATCAGTTCAATCACCACGCCACTCATTGTTGAAGGCCAAGCGATTGGCTTGCTGGGGCTCGATATTAATTTAAGTGCGTTGCAGAGTGTCATTTCTGATGTTGATGGCAATCTGTTTGATGGTGCAGGCAAGGTCAGTTTGCTCAGCGATAACGGTACAATTGTCGCGTGGGATCAAAGTCGTCAACGTATTGGTAGCCAATATAGTGCCAGCGATGCACTCCCGAGTGAGATTACTACTTGGTTAGCGACAGGTGATGAATTCATCGATTGGAGTGCTGATCAGCAATGGTTAACCGCTTATATGCCGGTTGAACTTGGTCAATCAGCATGGGGGATTGTTATTCAGCTCCCTACAGGCAAGGTGCTAGCTGAGGCAACGGCATTGAATGCCAACATTGATACGTTGCGGGTTGAGTCATCGCAGGTGCAAATCATAGCCAGTGTGGTGATGGCATTCGTTGGGTTAGTGGTTGTGTTATTCGCTTCTGCAAAGCTAGTGGCTCCAATCAAGGTGTTGGCTGCTCGGTTAGAAGATATCGCATCGGGTGAAGGTGATCTCACCCAGCGTATTCAGCTTGATCAGCAAGATGAAGTGGGCCAGTTAGCAATGTGGTTCAATCGTTTTCTTGATAAGTTGCAAACGACAATGAAACAAGTTGTCGTGGCGGTTGATGAAGTTGATACCACGGCCAGTGAAGCGGCTAAAGTGGCGAGCAATAGTCGCGATGGTAGCCAAGCGCAATTTAAAGAAGTGGATATGGTCGCGACGGCTTCGGAAGAGATGACACAAACCGCTGGTGAAGTGGTACAGCATACCCAAACCGCGCTGGAAGCTGCGCAGCAGGCGGGTGAAGCCGCGATGGCAGGGCAAAGCGTTATTCAGCAATCTGCGAGTTCGATGACGAGTTTGGTTGAACGGATGGAGCTGGCGGTGCCAGTCGCAAATGAACTTTCTAATAGCAGCAAAAATATTGAAGAAATACTGCAAGTAATTGGCGGCATTTCAGAACAAACAAACTTGCTGGCTCTGAATGCAGCGATAGAGGCGGCAAGGGCGGGTGAGCAAGGACGTGGTTTTGCGGTTGTGGCTGATGAAGTACGCCAGCTTGCGAGTCGGACTCAAGATTCGGTAGGGCAAATTCGTGAAGTCATCGAACAATTACAGCAAGGTACTCGGAGTGTGGTCGCGGCGATTCAAGAAGGGAACCACTTGGCGGGTAATACTGCGTCACAGGTGTCTGAGGCTGTCGTGAGTTTAGAACAAATTACTGATTCAGTAACGGCGATTCAAACCATGAACGAACAAATCATGCGCGCGGCGCAAGAGCAGCAGGCGGTCTCGGGGGAAGTGAACCGCAATGTTTCGAATATTCGAGAGTTGAGTGAAAGTATTTTGCATCAAGCGGGCAGTTCTGCGGATATTAGTGATCGTTTAACCGCGTTGGCTGAGCAGCAAAAACGCTTAACGGGGCAGTTTAAAGTCTGAACAATCCGTTACGCCAAATCAGAGATGAAAAAGCCGAATCATTAGATTCGGCTTTATTGTATAGGTTTGCCGGTCTTGAAATTACTCGGCAGGGTACCAGCAACCTTGGTTGATCAGCTGAGTCAGCAGATCAATTACGGCTGGGTGCTCACGCATAGCCCCTAATGTTTCACCATCAAGTGTTTCTTGATCACAAAGTGCAATGATCACTTGGCTGCACTCTTCTGGTAATTCAACGGTTTCACCATTGATATAGCCAATATGAGGTGTTTCAGGGTAATAGAAAGCACGTAAACCGCCAAGGCGTTTTAAGGTTTCGTTCGCCATGAAGAATTGGTGTGTTTCACTGTTTTCCCATGACGGTTCAGCAGCAATCAGATCTAGCTCATGACGGCTTTGGCTCAGGTGTTCACCCATCCAGCTTTTCATTAGCTCTGGGTGATCCAATAAGCTACGCATCATATCTTCTAAATCTTGACGTTCAGCGTCTAAGATCGCACCGCTGTTACTGCGTGCAGGTAAATCAGGGTTGTGATAGTGCACATCGCCAATTTCATTGGCAATTACATGATCAGCAAAACTGCTTAATAACTCTTGTTTTTTCGGTGAACGGAAACCGACCGAAAAACTCATTGATGTTTCGATTGCGTAGCCATCGTGTGGGAAGCCCGGTGGGATATATAAAATATCACCCGGTTCTAATACATCGTCGATGATAGGGTCAAAAGATTTAATTTGACGCAATGCAGGGTGACGAAACTCTTCTTCGTAATCGTCACTTTTAGGGCCAACACGCCAATGACGCTTACCCGAACCTTGAGTAATGAATACATCGTATTGATCGATATGAGGGCCAACACCGCCACCAGGGGTCGAGTAGCTGATCATCAAATCGTCCATCAACCAGTTTGGTAGTTGGCGAAATGATGTCACAAGGCGAGCTGCGCCTTCGTGCCAATGGTTTGCAGCCTGAACGATGAAAGACCAGTGATCTTCTGGTACGTCATCAAATGTCAGCGGACCGTGTTTAACTTCCCATTCGTCGCCATGTTGGGCAATGTAACGTGAATCAACTTCGTCTTCCATTGCAAGACCTGCAAGTTCATCAGGACTGATTGGATCAATAAAGTTTTTGAAGCCACCTTTAATAATGGTGGGTTTTTTCTGCCAATATTCGGCAAGGAATTCTTCGAAGTTGAAAGTTAAATCGTACATGTAGGTTTTGACTCGATGTGCATGAGCCGCGATTATAGCGTATTCCTCATCAAACGTGATGAGGAATTCGCTTAATGCGTATAGGTGAAGCTTTGAACCGTTATTGCAACTGCCTTAGCAGAGGAAATGCTGAGGATTGTTGATCGTGACTTGCGACAAAACCTAGCAAATTATTGGTTTGTGGATCAAAGGCTTTAGCTATATATCCACTCTCAGTCTTGATGATTTCCCACTTAGTATCTTTACGTGTTGTTTGACCTGAAAGCGATAGTGGGAACCACGGCGTTTTTGCTTTTATCAAACTATTTGGAAGATTAACTGGGGTTGGATTTCCCGTTAATGTTTTCGCTAATGCCATTGCTGATAGCATGGTTGGTTGTAAGAAAGCCCGTACTTGCCCATCCATTTCTGCGCAATCACCCAGTGCGTAGATATCGGGATGTGACGTTTGCAGATGGCTATCAATCACAATGCCCTGTTGGATTGTTAAACCCGCTTGCTTCGCTAAAGTGATATTTGATTTAAGCCCCATAGCAGCAATAATGACGTCATATTCGGTATGCTGACCGTCACTGGTTTGGGCGATTAATTGCTGATGGTGGCGATGAATACTGTCAACGGTTTGGCCTAGCTTGAGTACGACACCATGCTCCGCCATCGTTTGATATACCGACGCACTCAGTATTTCAGGCAGTAAGCTTGGCATGATATGAGTGGCTTTATCAGTTAGGGTGACTTGCTTTCCTGCTATCGATAAATCCATCGCAATCTCAGTACCAATGAGACCAGCACCAAGGACTAACACTGACTTAGCGGCTGCAATTTTGTCCTGATTGGCTGCGTACTCCGTCAAGCTATTAAGCGTGATCACCTCATCCGCGGCGTTACCTGTAAAGGGAGGTACGAAAGCTTGTGCGCCTGTAGCGAGTACTAACTTGCTATATTGCAGCGTACCTTTACTTGATTTATTGACGTAATCGAGTTGTTTACCCGTTGAGTCAATCGCTTCAACCCTGGTATTGTTAAGCAATGTGATTGCATTTGCTTGAGCAAACTCTGTTGCGGATTGTTTAATTAAATCACTGGCTGTTTGTTGCCGTGAAAATACATGGCTGAGATCGGGCTTCGCATAATCATCACCATTGTCAGCGGTGACAACGGTAATAGCGGTAATAGCGGTAGCGGTATCTAGCTTACGGATTGATTTTACAAGTTGGTAAGCGGCAAAGCCGCTCCCAACAATAACAATGTGATCGCTCATTGTATTTTCCCTTACGCCAATGGCTCAAAAACTTCTTTGCCAATGCCGCACTCTGGGCATAGGAAGCTGTCTGAAAGATCATGGAATGAAGTGCCAGGTTCTACATTTTGGTTTGGCTCGCCAACTTTAGGGTCATAGATCCAATTGCAGACAGTGCAGATATAGCAAGTGCAATCATCAGCGTGATCCCCTTTATTCGCTTCCACTTTAGCGGCTTCTTGAGCTGCTTCTAGAGGAACTTGAACTCCTGATTGTAGCTGTTCATCAGTTTGACTTGTTACAGTCTCTGGCTCTTGAGGTTTCTCGCCCATGTCTGCCGCAACAACATTTTGGTTATTCCATGCTTTGGCAATAGACACACCATACTCAACGCAGGTTGCAACGCCTTCACCGTCTGGTTTCCAGTGTAAGTGCAAGGGTGCTTCAACGCTAAATCCAGCTTCTTTCAGACGGGCATCAATGCGCTTCACTGCACCACCAGTCCAGCCTGAAGACCCAAATGCTGCCGCCGCTTTTTCTTTGAAGCGCAGGCCATGAACTTCTTCAAGCAGAGCCGCTACTTTAGGCATCATGACATTGTTCATTGTAGAGCTGCCCACTAGCACGCCTTTAGAGCGGAATATGTTAGCGAGGATGACGTTCTTATCATGACGAGAAATATTATAAATTTTGATTGCAGTATTAGGGCTTTCGCTACGAATACCTTTAGCAACCGCATCTGCCATGATTCGAGTATTACCACTCATGCTGTCATAAACGATTGTGATGCAATCTTCTTTGTATGCTTGTGACCACTCGTAGTATTTCTCTACGATTTGAGTCGCGTTCTCGCGCCAGATACAGCCGTGAGATGTGGCGATAATGTCGATTGGAACACCAAGTGCTAGAACCTCTTCGATTTTAGCTTTAACTAGCGGTGCGAACGGAGTCAGGATATTTGAGAAGTAGCGCTGGCATTCATCGAATAGCTCAGTCTGATTCATCTCATCATTGAACAGGTGCTCATCACAGTAGTGCTGACCGAAAGCATCATTAGAGAATAGGATGTTGTCGCCAGTCATGTAAGTAGCCATTGAATCAGGCCAGTGCAGCATCTTCATCTCAACAAAGACAAGTGCTTTGCCGTTACCAATATCAAGTGTGTCACCCGTCTTGACCACTCGGAAATCCCAGTCTGGCTGGTGGTGATGACCAATGATGCTGTCAACGCCAGCCTCAGTGCAGTAGATCGGTGTGTTTGGAATCTTTGCCATTAGCGTAGACAATGCACCAGCGTGGTCATGCTCAGCATGTTGAGTGATGATGTAATCAATTTGGTTAAGGTCAATTTCTTGTTCTAGGTTCGCAATGAATTGCTCGTCGAACTGATGATCGACTGTGTCGATTAGAACCGTTTTTTCTTCTTGGATTAGGTAGCTGTTGTAACTCGTACCACGGCCCATTTTGTACTCAGTACCGTGGAAGTATTCTGTTTCCCAGTCTTTGATACCAACCCATTTCACATTGTTTTTAACTTGAATAGACATAACAGCTACCTATGTATTTTGCATAACATGTATTTTGAGTGCATGTTATACCTCGGTATTTGTTATGGCAATACAAAACATGCATAAAAAATACATG
>NZ_NOIF01000153.1 GCF_002265265.1 Photobacterium sanguinicancri | reverse complement strand
GTAAAAATAGTCACTAATAAACGTTGTAAAAGAATAACAATGCGATATTAAATTAGGGTTATCTGTGGAAATTGCTCGCTCTTAATTCTTTATGGTCAAAAAAATGACGCAGCTGTTAGAATGAATAATTATGAGTAGCATGTTCAATAGAACCCATGGTTATTTAAAAGGTGCTAAAAGAGGGGGAAAGACAAACTAACTCATTGAAGCGTGGTAAAACTCGCTTTTTTTGTCTTGAATCATCAACTCTGAGACAAAGTAGAGCGACTGGAATTATTGGATAATTTAGACGTTACTTATTCATAAGTAAGAAAAATTTGTATGTGAAATCATACTAATAATAAGTTGCGATTTTTAGTATTCATCGACATGGAGTGTCAGAGGTTAACAAAGTGAGCCGTAGTTTGCTCATCGACTTTGTTAAGGTTATTTTTGCTGACACATTCAAAGGTGGATTTGTGATTTGGGTAAATTGTTGCCAACAAGATAAGCCGACTGTGGCAAAAGAAAACCTGAAGTTTTCTCACAGTGTGGTCGATGTGTCTCCTTACGAATTGCTCTCTACGATGACAGGGCATGAGCTTATATTTCTTGAAGTACTAAGCTCATCATCTGAAGGTTTTGAACTGTTACGTGCCGTCAAGAATCGTTTCCCATCGGCCAAGATAGTGGTCGTTTACCATAAACTTGATGCCGATCTTGCGCTGAATGTACTCCGAGCTGGTGGTGAGGATGTGATTGGTGCTGATGCAAACCGACAGCAGCTAGATGAATGCTTTACAAGGCTGCATACTCACAGCATTCATACTGATGCAAAAGGTAATTTAGAAAGTCGTGAAATATCGATCCGACCAGCATTAAAAATCATTGATGAAAATATCAGTGCACCACTAAGGGAAGAAGAGCTCGCCAATGCGTGCCAATATTCACCAACGTATTTCTCTCGCTTATTTCACAGCATTATGGGAGTCACACTTAAGCAATACATTATTAAGAAACGATTAGACCTTGCCTGTGGGTTATTGCGTTCAGATCGTGAAAAGATCGCGACCATAGCAAATTCGACAGGATTTAAAGATGTATCGTATTTCTCCCGTGTCTTTAAAAAGCACATTGGTTGCTCACCTGGCGAGTTTAGAATGCGAAAAACAAACTTAGATGTTTGATGTTACAAAATAGGATGCTAGTTGGAACTGGATTCTAACAATACTGCGAAAACGACCATTATTGATATCTCGGCTCGGGCAGTGTATTGCAAAAGATGAAAACAAACTTATTGTCTATGCTTGTGTTTATGTATAATCGCCCTCGCTTTGCTTATGTGACAAAAGGTTACAGTTAATAAGCAAGGCGTTTTCATCGGCGAATTTCATTGGCACTAAGATTACATGACATCTTTCCACGATATACTTGGCACAACAGCTTCTATGTCTCGCGAGGACGTAAAAAAGCGATATAAGATGCTATCTAACCGTTCTCATCCTGATAAGGGGGGATCTAAAGCTTTGATGCAGATGGTGCGTCAGGCTTATGAGCAAGTCATGAAAGGTAACGGTGCGAGCGAAGCAATACGCACTGTCATTAAGAAAGATGGTCGTGTTGACCAACTTCAGAATCAGCTTATCACTCTTGAAAAAATCCACGAAGAGTTACGTATTGCCTTCGATGAATCACAATCTAAATTACGAAAGTCGGAAGCTGAACTTAAACACCTTCGTAGTACCCAATCCCAGCAGTCTCATGATGACTACGAGCTGACTCAACTTAAGCGAGAAAATATTCGCTTAAAGCGAGATATTACAGATTTACAACATGATCTACGAGCTGCGAAATCAACGCAACCTCTACGATCCGCTTCCAGTGAGTTGTCTGAAGATATTAATCCAAACTCGCCTTTCAAAGGGGCGAGTAATGTATTTAAACAGACTAAAACGACAGGTTTAACTCATAGACGTAAAGTATGGATTGTATTGGCACTGCCGCTGTTGGTAATTATGGCTATGCTGCTGCCTGCAGGTGAACATATTCAAACAATTATTGCATTGTTTGATTCACCGGCTGAAAAGGTTAACTCTCATCCGAAGATTTTGACTGCTCATCCAGATGATCTGGCGAAGAAAAATGCACAACAGCAAGCTGCGATGGTGATGGTGATACCAGAAAAACCCAAAGCACTTCCTCAGCTTAAGTTGGTTAAAGAGTTTGGGGCATGGCACAAAGGATACTTTGCTGAAACTCAACAGCCTTATATTGCGATTCGCAGTGAAGGGGGATCATATGTCTTACATAATTGCCAAGGTGAATTTCAATATTATATGAATCAAAATTTACGCAGTCGCCGTTTGCCTGCGAACTTGATTTATGAACGCCGTGATCGTCACTTTACTATCTATAGTATGCCTTATGGTAATGGCTCTACATTGGCGCAATGGAGCGGCAGTAAGAGTTTGTTGATCAACGATGAATACTTTCCAAATCAAGGCTTTGAAAATGCGTATCAAGATTTATTGAATACGTGTGATCTTGTCTATTAGATAGGCTTTTTCTTAATATAAATAAATGAATGAAGATAAGCCAATAAATACATGAGAGGTGCGCCATTATTCAAATAATGGCGCACTTTTTTGTTTCAACTTCCTTTCTCAATCGCTATTTAGATCTTTACAGATGCGACTGCAGGCGTGACCTCTAGCGGTTTTTTCATCACAGCGACTCGGAATCCTGCGGGTACAAAGTAGAATGAAATCATCGTTGCAAGCAAGGTTCCGCCGGCAATGGTGACGGCGAAAGGTGGCCAGAACCCCCCTCCTGCGAGAATGAGTGGCATGAAGCCGCCAACTGTCGTGATCGTTGTAGAGGTTATATGGCGCGTACAGCTCATGACCGCGTTTAGAATGGCTTCTTGGTCACCTTTTACAGCATCAGGACAAGACTTCAATTCGGCGAGAAGAACTATCGCAGCATTGATAGCCAGACCCACTAAGCCCAATATCCCAATGATGACAGTAAAGCCGAATGGGTAGTTAAATAGCCATACAGAGAATAAACCTAACCCTGAGGCTAAAAAGCCGACAGTGAAAATGATCTGACTCAGTCTAAATGAATTGAATGACAGCACGACAACCATGATCAATAGCGTAATAACCATGACTAAGTTGGATAAGAGGTTGCCTACTGATTCATCCCGTTTGGCAGACTCTCCGCCAAACTCAATCTTATACCCAGATGGAAGTGTTTGTTGGTATGAAGCTAAGCGATCTCTAAAATGATCTAATGCTGTTTGCGGTAATACACCTGCACGAATATAGCCTTCGATAACGTTAACGCGTTCACCATTACGGCGCGGAATAGCCCCACGACTTGGTGTCAGAGATAAATCAGCTAATGCTGATACAGGTATACCCGCTACTTCATTTCGCGATTCAACAGGCAAGCGTAAATTACTTAAATGTGTAATGTTTTCCCGGTTTTCATCGTTCACACGTACGCGAATAGGGATTGACTCAGTAGCTTCGATGATAGAACCACTGACACTGCCTGATAATGAGGCTTGTAATAGGCTGGCGAAATCCGAAAGTGATAATCCACTTAGTTGACTTGCTTCCTCATTTACGTTTACCCACACTTTGGGTGTGCCTGGTTGTAAGGTTTCGCGGGTATGTGTGACATCTGGTGTTTGAGCCATGATCAAACGAATATCTTCCCCTATCATTTTTAAACGATCTAAATTGGCGCCGAAAACACGTACTTCTAATGGCGCATTAAATGGAGGACCTTGCTCTAATTTGCGAACGAGAATTTGCGCTTGGGGTAAGGCGTTATCGAGTTGCTGCTGCAATTGAGGGATCAATTTATTAGCAGCGGCAAAGTCAGACATTTTCACCATGGCTTGGGCGAAGTAGGGAGCACCACGTTGTCCTGCGACTAAGTTGTAATAGAAAGAGGGGAAATTGGTGCCGACGAGCCAATTAATTTGTTCAACACTCACATGCTCAGCCATGATTTTATCGACCTGCTCTGTTACCTCAGCGGTGGCATAAATGCTT
This sequence comes from Photobacterium sanguinicancri, assembly GCF_002265265.1. GTDB lineage: Bacteria > Pseudomonadota > Gammaproteobacteria > Enterobacterales > Vibrionaceae > Photobacterium > Photobacterium sanguinicancri. The sequence goes on along the minus strand of NZ_NOIF01000153.1, from coordinate 8,322 downwards.
GATTGAGGCGGCATGAAGAGCTGGATTTCAAACATGTCACGATCTGATGGTGGGAAGAACTGTTCAGTGAGTTGAGTCGCACCCCAAAATCCAGTCAAAGGTACTATCATCACCAATAACGCGGTAATAAAAGGGTGTCTAACACTTAACCCAATCGATTTTCTGAACGTTTCACGGAGTTGAGGTAAATGGATACCTGTATGATACCAAGCGGATGCTTCTTGGTTGTTTGCCCCCGTATTGTCAGGTAACCAGCGTGAAGCAAAGCCCGCCACGATGGTGTGAGAAATAATATAAGAACCGATCAATGAGAACGAAACGGTTACAGCAATCGCGCCAACAAATTCACCTGCTGGTCCTGGCATTAAAATGATAGGGGCAAACGCAAGTATCGTGGTCAGGGTAGAGCCTAACAGCGGAACCCATAAGTGACGAATAGCATTCATTGCCGATTGTATTTTTTGGACTCCTTGTTGACGATAATGTTGAATAGTATCAACCATGACAATGGCATTATCTACCATGATGCCAAGTGCGACGATTAAGCCTGTTACCGACATTTGATTAATGGGTAAACCCGTGAATTTCATCATGGTAAGGGTTAGTAGGCTTGTTAAAGGCAAAGATAACGCGACAATGATGGCTGAGCGGAAACCAAGAGTGAGTAGTAGTACAACCAAAATAATAGAAAAGCCGAGTAATAGGCTTTCTGTAAGTTCAGATAATCGGTTTTCCGTGTAGCTTTGTTGTTCAAAAATGAGGTTTACTTTGATGTTGCTTGGTAGCTCTTGCTGATAACTAGTTAAAAAATCACGAACACGGTTGGTCCAATTATCGACTCTCAGATGTGGTTGCATGCGTGCAGCAACAATTACAGCGGGTTGACCATGAATATAAGCGAGTTGAGCTGGTGGTGTCGCGGCTGTGCGTTTGACTTCCGCAATGTCTTCCAAGCGAATGACATGACCGTTCTCATCCACAGCAATAGGAACGCGCTTAACGCGATCAACAGAATGCAGAGCATCAGCCACCTCGAGGGAAAAACGATTGTGCTTGTTGACCAATTCTCCTGCTGAATTTTTAGCATCAGCCCCAGCTATCGCGTTTGAAATTGAAATAGATGAACGGCCTAATGCACTCGCGACAGCAGGATCCATGCTGACAAGAATTTCTTCATTTGGCATTCCATATTCGTCAACAAACTCTGTACCACTAAGGTTACGAAGGCGATTACCTAGCTCGGTAGCATAACGTCGCATCGTTAACAAATCTGGGTCTGACGGGCCCTGCCAAGTGAGTGCCGTTATAGCGGTGAAAGCGTAAGCGTGATCGCTGTCTAGATCTGGTCTGGAGGAGCCGTTAGGCAGCAAGGGTTCCGCATCCGAGAGTTTATCGCGCGCACGTGACCATACAGGTTCGCTATTTGTGATCTCGTCTTTTAATTCGATATTAATTACTGATATCCCAGGGCGAGAGACAGAGGTGAGATCTTTTATTTCATCAAGTTGGCGTAAGGCGGTTTCTAGTTTTTCTGTGACTAAGGCTTCAACCCGTTCTGCTGTGGCGCCAGGGTAATGAGTAACAACGCTGGCATGTCGATTCTTGATGATAGGATCTTCTGCACGGGGCAAGGTATTAAGTGCAGATAGACCACTGACAACCAATAAAGCAACGGCTAAGACTAATAATCGTGTATTACTGATAATCCTAAACATGCTTTATGCTCCCTTATTATTGATAGGGAGGGGAAGCTTTTTTACGATAGACACCTTTTGCCCTGGGACTAATCGATGGAGTCCGTTAGCAACTATTTTCTCATCTGATGCAATTGCGCCATTAATAAATGCTTGCTCGTTATTGGCAAACAAGACTTGCACACTACGGCGTTCAATGGTGTATGCATTGTCATCTCGACGTAGAGCAAACACATTCCAAACCCCGCGTACGCCATCGGTTAGTGCAGAAAGAGGTACCCAATATCCTGCATCATTGTGGTTATCTTGAAACGCGAGATAAGCCAGTTCACCATCTATAACTTGTGCGCTTTGTGGTAGAGCGAACCGTAATTGTACTGTCCGTGAATTAACATCAACACGCGCCCCTGGGTTGAGAAGAGTGACGGGGTAACTTTTACTCCCAACTCGAACAACCCAATCTGAGGTTTGTTGTTTTAGCTTAGCAAGTTGTTTCGCAGGTAAACCAATGTGGGCTTCTTGCTGCGTGCTAGCAAGTAATGTCAGCGTGGGTGAGCCCATTGTGACAACATCTCCCTTGGAGATGTGACGAGCACTGACAGTGCCGGTATAAGGCGCATAGATGGTCGATTTCTGTTGTTGTAATTGATTGGCTGCAAGCGATGCGCTCAATTGACGGTAGTTGGCTCGTAAGACATTTCGTTGGCTGTTTAAGCTATCTATTTCAGATTCGGCACTGAAGCCTTTTTGTTTTAATGATCGTTGGCGTTTTAAGTTAGCTTCTACAAGATCTAACTGGGCTGTTACCTGCGCCTGTTGCGCTTTCAGTTGATCCGCTTCCGTATTCAGTAGTTGAGTATCAAGGATCACCATGGGATCGCCGATCTTTACATGATCACCAACATCAACCAGTAACTGAGCAATCTTCCCGCTTAGTTCAAACCCTAACTTTGCTTGCTGGCCCGCCTGAATTGTGCCGACATATTCACGTTGCACTTGATAATTCTCTTGAGCGAGCAGCGTGATGCTGTTCACATTGATGCTTTGTTCAGCTTGCTTAGTTTCTTTTGTATCGCCTGATGAGTTGTTGCACCCAGAAAGTAAACTAGAACCAATAATTATACTGATAGCAAGCCGTAAGTGGGGAAGTGAAAAACGGTTCGAAAAGTGTGACATATCGGATCCTGTATCTGTCAACAACATCAAAAGAGAGTATAGTTAAAAAATATACGAATAGAACTGGACTGTCTAGTTTGATTGTAATTAAAATGATAATTAAATGTTTTGGTGTGAGGCGTTACAGTGACAACACGAAGTGAACAAAAGAAACAGCAAATTTTAAAAGCGGCAGGTGCTTTGTTTTGTGAACAAGGTTATGGCGTGAGTATGGACGCGATTGCAATAAAGGCAGAGGTATCGAAGCAAACTGTTTATGCGCATTTCAAAACCAAAGATGATCTTTTTGATACCTGTATCAGGGCTAAATGTATAGATAATCAACTAGATGGCTCTTTGCTTGAGGATTCTCGAACCATTGATATTGTATTGAAAGAGTTCGTCGTTCGTTTTCAGTCCATGCTGTTGAGTGAAGAAGCCTGTCAAACGTACAGAGCCGCGGTCAGCCAGAGTGATACCCACCCTCAATTAGCCAAAGTGTATTTACAAGCAGGGCCACAAGCAACGACGGAAATGTTAGCCGAATACTTACAAGCCCAGCATGATAAACAAGTTATTAAGCTGTCTTTACCCGCAAATGATGCGGCGATGCAGCTCTTATTAATGGCGCATGGGAAGGTGCTTTATTGGGCGTATTTAGGGCAAAGAATTGAAGATTCAGAACAACAAAATAGGATTTATCTTGAGGCCAGTGTAGACATGTTTTTGAAAGGGCATAGCCAGTAAAACAGAAGCGAACGCATAAAAATATCAAACATCAAATGTAATTAATTTGTTATTTATCAGTGTAAAAGACTGCTATGTTTAATGGGTGTATTTAACCATAGCACTGACGAGTTGTGGGAACATGCTCGTTAACTCAATCCAATTTTTCGGAAAATAAAACGTTCGCTTACATTGAGAGGTCTTTATGCTGGCTGTGTTGTATCGGAACCGTTCGATGAAAGTTATTTGTGCGCTGTTATGCTACATGGTGCTAAGTATATCATCGGCATTGGCCGCAAAAAGCCGTCTGCAAGAGATCATCGATCGCGGTGTGTTACGTGTAGGAACAACAGGCGATTGGCATCCGATGACAATGCGCGATCCCGCAACTAATTTTTATAAAGGCTTTGATATTGATATCACTACCGAATTAGCAAAGGATCTTGGCGTTACGGTTGAATATGTTTCTGCTGATTGGCGCACGCTTGTCAGCGGTGTAGTGACAGATAAATACGATATAACGGGCAGTGCATCACTGAATATGCAGCGTGCAAAAGTTGCAGGTTACAGCAAACCTTATTTCTATCTTGCTTTTGTACCTGTTGTGCATGCTGATAACGTGAGCCAGTATCGACGCTGGCAAGATTTTAATTCTAGCTATGTCAGAGTTACTGCGACGGTTGGCACAGTGCAAGCGATGATCATGAAAGAACTTTTTCCTGCCGCAGAGCATAAAACCGTGCCAGCAGGTAGTACTCCGTATGATGAATTATTATCAAAACAAGCAACCATGACCTTAACCTCGAATATAGAAGCGGCATCGCTGACTAGCCGTTATCCGAAACTCAAGGTTGCTAAAGTGTCAGGGATGCAAAGGCCCACCCCAATCGCCATGCTAGTACCAAACGATGAACAAGTATGGATCAACTATGTGGATCATTGGATAACGTTGAAGCAAACACAGGGTTTTTTTGATCGCATCGCGAAAAAATGGGGTATTGCCCATCTGGATAACCGCTAGTAAACGTGGATATTCTTCGATATCGTGGTGGTTAATTACAGGTATCTAGAATAGGGAATTACAGATGGATCTTTCAAAATATCAGGCGTTAATCTTCGATATGGATGGCACCTTGATAGACTCAATGCCTGCGCACGTTGGATCATGGGAAAAAACCTGCGAAGACTTTGATATTCCTTTTGATGCTGATTGGCTTCATAGCCTTGGTGGAATGCCTACAATAAAAACCGCGCAAGCCATTATCGATAAGTTTGGCCTGGATCAACAGCCTCAGCTACTGGCTGAAACTAAATTCCAGCATTATGAGGCCCTTAGTCATAAAGGCGATATTATCCCCGTGACGGTTGATCTTTTAAAGATGCACCGTAAAGAGAAGAAAGTAGCCGTGGGTACGGGCTGTATGCGTCGTCATGCAAATGAACTATTAAATGTAACAGGGTTAATGCCTTTACTTGATGCGGTTGTAACGGCTAGCGATGTGACTAACCATAAACCACACCCAGAGACCTTTCTTGAAGCGGCAAAGCGTGTTGGCGTAGAGCCAAAAAATTGTGTTGTATTTGAAGATACTTTACTGGGACAAACAGCGGCACTGGCGGCTGGTATGGATTGTATTTTGATAACAAATGGCCAAATATCATCTTTTACTACGGCCTAACAATAGGGTAATGGGTGAAAATCACGCGATATCTAACCTAAGTTTCATCAACGGTTCGACATTTTTCTATTTATGATTAGAATCGAACCGTTAAGAATTCCAGATGAAATGTTATGACCCGATCTACCAAACCAGAAAGTGCCACAGAATCCTCTTCCCTGCATGAAACAAAAGTAGGCTCCTCTCGTTCGTCTCGTAAGCGGGGCAAACAAGAAGAATTTGGCATGTCAGAGACGCGTTTCTGGATTCGTCGTTTGAGTAAAACAGGGCTACGTGCGCTCCATATAACGGGTATTGCGATGGCCAGTGCGGGTATTTTGTATCAGGTTGAGAGTTACCAGTGGCAAATGTGGTGGATGTTAGCCATGGCGACTGGTGTACTTATGATGATATCTGAAATATTAAGTTCTAAATTATGGTTAATTCAGCTTAAAGGTGTGCTCACTTTTGTTAAGTTAGGCTTACTGGCATCGTTTATTATTCTCCCTGAAAACAAGCCTGTATTATTCGCAACCATATTGATTCTGTCTGTCTTTATTGCACATGGCCCTGCGGGACTTCGCCATTACTCAATTTGGCATCGCCGTCGCATCGATGAGAAAAAACATGTAAAAGGCTAGTAGATAGGCTTTATTTGCGACTCTCTACTGCAATTATTTGTTGTGCTTGTTTAGAACTACTACACTGAAAAAGAACACAATTCTTCACCGTCGAAAAGGAGAGTGTCTGTGATTCGTGTATTTAGTGTGATTTTCTTTACTGTGGCAGTAACCGCTTGTAGCCAAACTGTTGATCAACAAGCTGATGATTATGTTGAAGCAAGCTACGCCTTATGTGGTGCGAAGGTAAAGGCTTTTTCTAAAAGTGATGATGGAAAAATACGAGTTATTTGTCAAAATGACAGTTATTTTGTGGTGAAGAATCAAAGTACGTTAGCGTATATGCAAGAGCTAAATGGAGCATACTGCCACGGTAAAGGGTTCACTGTATTCAGCGAACGCAAGAATTACTACACCTTCACCTGCGCGGATGACAAGAATTTTAATATCCCTAAGTAACGTTTAGCTTTCTTAAGTTGCGAAGACACAAGACCGAAACTGCGTTTCGGTTTTTTTGTGTCTGAATAAACACATAAAACAGGCGATTTTTCTTGCCAGCTACGTTGTAACGTAATACTGTGGTTATAACCAGTACGCAAATGATGTTTATTGGTTCACAGGAGGCGCTTATGATTCAAGTAAACTTTGAACTAGCAACGCAAGCCTATGAGAAAGTGCTGAAATACCCTTATGGTGGTGACATTGAACAACATGAATATACTGCGTTAAGGGTGTTTCGCTGGGATCTTGCGCATGCAGGTATGCCAATTAACCAAGCAATTGATTTACGATTGAAAATCGCTGGTTATCGTCCTATTACAACTAAACCCTCTCAAGCCCACCGCCCATTGCCTAGCTGTATTGTTGATAAAATGAGTCGTAGCTGGAAAAATGAGCACGGCTACCGTTAAGACTGAAGCTATACAGTACTTACCCAATATTAAAAAGGGCTTGGCAAAACTGCCAAGCCCTTTTTTACGAACCATAGTATAAGGGATTTATTAGATACCTAATTCATCCAGTAAGTCTTGTTCTGATTGCGATACAGATGCTGCTGATTTCGGTTCGTTTGATGCCGTTTTCTTATTTTGCTCTTCTTCAATCAGGCTATCTGGATCGACGTCAGCATGTTGCTCAAATTCTTCAATTTGAATGAACTCAGTCTTATCCATTGCCAGTTCTAAATAGAAGATGTTGTTTTTCTGCGTCGTGAAGCTAACACGGCGAGCTTGTGGGCGGTCAAGGTTAGTATCTACTGATAGTAATATTTGTTTGTTCAGCGCCAACATTTTTGGTTGGTTCTGCATAATCGAAATTTGTAGCTCACGGCGAATCTTGCTAGTGAAATCACCGATAACTTGGTTCATTAACTCACCCAGCACATTTGATACATCATCAGATGTATGCAAGATCGCTAACTCATCAGCAGGAATTCCCATTTTCAACATGTACTCTTGGTACAATTCCAATGCTGCATGTTGCGAGAAGTTAGCAACAACTAACCCTGTAAAACCACCATCAAATAAAACAAAACAGCCAATATCTGGCTTTAAGCTTGTTTTATTAATCTTTTGAACCATTGCCGAATAGTTAATACTCGTTTCAGTTGCGGTAGATAATACACCGGAAAAGGACTGACAAAGTTTTAATAAAATGTCGTCAGTCGTGATGGTTTTAGTTTTTTTCATTCTATTTCTCAAACTGTTTAATTATGAATATTACAGTGAAGGTTTATGCAAATCGTTTTTCAAGGTAAGCGATGATATCGTTGGATTCATACATCCACTCGATGTCACTGTTTTCTTTTTCAATGCGTAGGCAAGGTACTTTTCTTGCTCCACCTTGCTCTATAAGTTCCTGTTCCCATGGTGAAACTTTTGCATCACGTGTTTCTAAAGGCAGGTTCAGGCGTTTTGCAGATCGACGGACCTTCACACAAAAAGGGCAGGCTTCAAATTGGTAAAGTGCTAATTTCTTAACCTCATTATTCACCTCTTGTTGTTTATCGGCTTCGCGAGCTAAACCTTTAGGTGAAAATACAGCATTTAAAATTAAGATAAGACGACCTAGGATCCAGCGAACCATTTTCATGTTTATTTACCTATTTGTTATGCTTTTGTGATTCTGGAGTTTATCACAATCATATTTGAAGGTAATGAGTTCAGATGAAAACAACATCAGTTTATAGTTGATAAGCCATTTAATATATTGTATCCGGATGTTTTTTTAGCCTAAATAACTAGGCAATTGGAGCGGAGGGACTCGATAAATTCGAGGTATTGCTGTTAATGTTGAGTTAAATGTGACGTAAATATTCAGACTATAAAGGTATATTTAGTAATCTACCTGCAATAATCGTCATAAAAACAATAATTTCATTAGCCAAAAAAATGCCACCTTCTGCCTAAAAAGACGATCAGTGTCACTTATTGAATAAAATTTATAACATGAAAATACCTTATATAAAAT
>NZ_NOIF01000152.1 GCF_002265265.1 Photobacterium sanguinicancri | reverse complement strand
CATCTATATTTAGCTCCACATGAAACCAAGCTAAAGTCTGAACAAAACACTTAATTTGTTCAATGTGCTAATTTTTAGGCAAAATCACTATGTAGCACGAAATTGACGGCATTCATAATGCTGAGAATTTGAAAAGTCCCCTCTAAAATAAGCCTTTAATATTGCACTTACCTTTAGCCATAAAAGTATGGCTGAGCAGCTCACATACAATATGGGAAATAAGACTTTTTAGAGAAAAATATAGACGGTAGATTGTACGCTTAATACAACAAAGCCATAGTCATTACATGGCTTTGTTGTCAGCTTAAATAAGATAAGTAATCGTTAGTTGTTCGATGACACCGCGGCAGATTCCCACTCAGTTAATAGCTGCATAATTTGGTAAGAATCTTCTGGTGTGGCACAAGGTTTTACCAAAACTTTATGACCAGCTGCAACCGCTTCACGTACTTGACGTACTTGGTAAGAAAAAGCATCGCCTTGCGCTGAAAGATTCACTTCTCGCTCAGATGTTTCATACACTTCCACACTAAGCTTATTCTCACGGGTTGGCAGCCAAGGATTAGACACCATAGTGACGCAGCCCTTGCTACCTAGCACGGTAAAGTGATGCTTTAAGCCGTGATCTTCTGCGGTATGTATGCTGGCACTCTGTTGCTCGCCAAACGTCATCAGTAGTGTCGATTCACACACATTACCATCATCACCTTTGCGACCCACAGCATTCATGGTTCGATCAGCAAACGCATTATCGCCCAGCATTGTCTTGCCGACTAAATGCAATAGAGACACAGGGTAGCAGCCAAGGTTATATAACGCCCCTTTACTTTCTGGGTTTACGAATTGAGCGATAGCAGCAATATAAGACGCTTGTACCGAGCGTAATTCTCCAATCTCGCCACTGCTTAATATATCGAGCAAAGAAGCACTCAGTGGATGATGCAAATACATCAAGCCTTCAGCAAAGAAAACGTTATGTTGCTTAACCGCTTCCAACGCAAGTGCACTTTTCTCCATATCAACAGACAGCGATTTTTCACACAAAATCGCTTTGCCTCGGGCTGCCGCTTTGATAGTAAATTCGTGATGAAGGTGATTAGGCAAAGCAATATAAACAATGTCGACCTGTTCATCTTGAAGTAATGCATCGAAATCCATATAGGTTTGAGCAACGCCATATTGCTTAGCAAACGCAGCAACATTAGTGGGAGATCGCCCAGCCACAGCATAGAGTTCACTAGCTTGATCAGCATTAATAGCATCAGCCATAACACCCGAGATAAAACTGGTCCCTAAAATACCCCATTTCATTTCGCTGGCTCCTTCAGACTAGATACGGCAGCTTGTGTCTCGAAGACTTGCACTAACTCAGCTACACCTGTTGCGATAAAAGCGTGGGTATGGGGCATAGCAAAATGCGCTTCAATTGCAGAACGATCCTCATATTGTTCCCATAAAATGATTCGCTGAGGGTTATTCTGATCATAAGTTGCAATGGCTTGTAAGCAACCATCTTCACTTTGCATCGCTAAGCAGAATTGTTCAATTGCGCTGATCACGTCAGATCGTAGTAGATCTGCATTCATTTTTAACTCTGCGGTAACAAAAATAGGTTGGCGCATTATTGTTCTCAATCTGTTGCTCGGACTAAATCAGTACTCTATGCAGTCTCTAATTTAGTCTTCGATGTAGGAGCCTTTAATGTAATTAACCTCAATCAATTGATAAACTCAGGTTTAGTTTATTGTTTATCAACCTAGAGTGTTTAATGGATAAGTTAACCAGTATGAAAGTGTTCAGCTATGTGGCCGAACAGGGTAACTTTCGCAGCGCAGCTCACCATTTTAATGTTTCACCAACCATGGTGGGAAAGCACATCAGCTTTCTAGAAGATTCGCTAAGTACATCATTGATTCACCGAACGACCCGCAAGCAGTCTTTAACCGAAGCCGGTAAACTTTATTATCAGGAATGTCGCCGGATTATCGAAGACATTACGCATGCTGAAAACCTTATTCAGACCCTCAATAATCGACCAACAGGCACAGTGAAGATCAACTGCCCTGTCACTTACGGTAAAAAAGTGATCGCTCCTATTGTGGCTGATTTTCTTGCCGCTTACCCCGATCTGAATGTTGAGCTTATGCTGGATAATAATCTCGTTGATCCTTACCGCTGCGATGCCGACGTTATTATTCGTATTGGTGAGCTGATTGATTCATCGTTAGTGGCGAGGCTTATTGGGGAGTATCGCATGGTGTATTGTGCCTCGCCTGCTTACTTAGAGAAGCACGGGCAAATAACATCAATTGATGAGTTGCAAGATCACCCTTGTTTAGGGTTTCACTATTATGAAGGTGAGAGTCAGCAGGTACTTAATTTCCCTGTCAGTAGCTTTAAGCAAACGCGTACTCGCTTAATATCGAATAACGGTGATGTCCTTAAATTAGCGGCAATGCAAGAAGTGGGAATCTTACTGCAACCCAGCATTCAAGTTGAAGACGAAATCAAACAAGGGTTACTCACCGAGTTACTGTCAGGCTATGCACCGAAACCTAAACCGATCCACCTTGTGTATCGCTCTAAGCAGTTGTCATTAAAAAATCGGACCTTGGTTGACTTCATCATCGAGCAATTACAGTAAAGCATGGCAAGGTATTTTAGCTATACAAGCACCATAGCGATACCAATGACAACCAATATGAATTATTCGTTACGAATAAACTGTGTCAGTTGAAACTTTCGTCATCACTTTGAACAAACGAAGACAATAGTATGATGCTTTGCTATCTGATTTATTATGCGTAGTCTTTTATAAGTTACGCCATTGTCCACGCATCAAGACTGCGCCAATCACTGAAAGCCCGACGCCAGTGATAAAAATAATCATATTTTTTTGTTTCGCTTGTGCAGCAACTTGCGCGGCACTGTTTACATCAAAAAATTCATGGCCACCAGCTGAAAAAAATCCGCCCATGTCACTCACAACTTGATGTTGGCCCATCATGTCACCGAGTGAAACACCGCCCCACAATAGTGACGCCATACCGATAAGTAATGAAATGAATCCCCAGCTTTTTTTGATGTCCATTTGGTAAATCCTTGAATGCAGTACCGAGTTAATGACGCTCGGTATTATTGATAATGTCCTCGATTGTTATAACGTAAAAGTGACTAAAATCTCAATGAACGGGCTCACTAAACCGTTTAAAAGCCAAGTTTAAAAAACCTTGTTTTTTAATAGTTTAGAGCAAGATCATATTTTGATTTGCCTTGATAAAATTGCACGCTGTATTAAAAAAAAGCGCCGCTCGATCAACGAGAAGCGCTTATGTACTCAGTTTGCCGCTCATTTTATGATAATGAGTAGCAAGGTAAGTCTTTTATTACTTTTGCTTTGGACGGAATGGCTTAATTACCGCATCGTCACATTCCAAGAATGGACCTTCCATCAGATCAATACAGTATGGGATAGCAGGGAAAACAGCATCCAAACATTCACGGATTGATTTAGGTTTACCCGGCAAGTTAACGATAAGGCTATCACCACGTAGACCCGCGGTTTGGCGCGATAAAATTGCTGTTGGTACAAACTTTAATGACTCTGCTCGCATTAGTTCACCAAAACCAGGCATCATGCGATCGCACACAGCTTCTGTTGCTTCAGGTGTTACGTCACGCTTAGCAGGGCCTGTACCACCCGTTGTCACAATCAGGCTACAGTTGTCTTCGTCTGCCATTTTAATCAGCGTTGCTTCAATCACATCTTGCTCATCAGGGATCACTTGATAAACCGGTTCCCACTCTGACGTGAGGTAGTCGTTTAGTGTATCGATAATCGCTTGACCTGAAATGTCTTCATACACGCCCGCGCTTGCACGATCACTTACCGTTACAATACCGATTTTTGCTTTTGTCATTTTTTATCCCTCTGGCGGTTAGCGCCATCACCTGTATTACTGTAATGCTAATATAAATAGCTCCGTTAGCTCAAGGGGTAGATTCGGTTAAGTTAGATTTAAGATGCAACTTAAAAGATCGGCTACACCTTTATTTCACATCCACTTTTCGTGTCACAGTTCCAATATACCGCTTCATCTCGACATTTTTTTCACTACCAGCTATGTCATTATAGGCGGTGCTTTCCTGCCCACTTTCGGCCTATTACTGCGAGACCCTGATGAAAATACTCCTGGTTGAAGATCACCTTGATATTGCTGGTATCATTTTCGATTATTTTGAAATCAAAGGCTTTACCTTAGATCACGCCAGTAATGGCGAGCACGGCTTAGCCTTAGCACAAGCTAACTATTACGATTTAATCATTCTCGATATCATGCTACCGAAAATGAATGGAATGGATATTTGCCACCAGCTACGTACCGAGGGCAACGACACGCCAATATTAATGCTGACCGCACTTGATACCCGCGAAGATACCCTGACGGGTTTTGCCAAGGGTGCCGATGATTACTTGGTGAAGCCTTTTGACCTTGAAATATTAGAAGCCAGAATTATAGCGCTAACCAGAAGACGACAAGGCGAAGTAAGCACTAACGTACTGATATTTGCCGATCTCTCGCTTAACTTACAAACTCACAGTGCACAGCGTGAAGATAAAAATATCGCCCTGAACCCTTCACAGTTCATCATCTTACAGTTACTCATGCAGCGCGCGCCTCAGCATGTCAGTAAGCAAGCACTGAGCCATGCCCTGTGGAAAGATGATGAACCTGAGGGCAATATTCTCCGCAGCCATATTTATCAACTACGTAACCTGATTGATAAGCCTTTTGCTTCCTCTTATATCCACACTGTGCCAAAGTTTGGTTATCAGTTACGCGATGAGGCCTGCAGTGAAAAGCATTAAATCCGCCAAACAAATTACCTTTTTCTATTTCAGCATCGTTGCTGTGATGATCATTGCCATTCACCTTTCAGTGTTTGTATCGACCGTAACGCACCTTGAAAAATTCAATGCCCGTAATCGCCTCGCAGCATCTTTTGAACAAGCCATCCCAAAACTTCACCAAGGCAATATCACTGAGATCACCATTCCACCCTACGATACGTTTTATGTCGGTGACAATAATCTCCCCTCATCGATTCACCTTCCCAATAACCTTGAATTGGGGCGAGCAACGGAAGTGTATAAACAAGGTGAAGTCTCAACCGATTTCTATATCGTGAAATATCAGCTCGACATAGGAGGCCGCTTACAAAATGTGTATGGGGTGAATATCGACCCTGTCTATGAACGCAGCGAAACTGAGATGTTTGAAGCCCATATTCAGTCGATTCTGATCTCGACCCTACTCATTCTTGCTTGTCTCTATGTGGTATTGCGGATCACCGAGCGTTTAACCTCACCGCTTAGTGGATTTGCACGTCAGTTAGAGCAACGCAGTGCCGATGATTTATCACCTTTGACACTCCCCAAAGCGGGCGTGACCCAAGAGCTCAAAGTATTGGTTGATAGCTTTAACAGCCACCAAGCACAGGTGCGAACAGTACTGGAGCGAGAGCGCGCCTTTAACCGTTTTGCCAGCCATGAACTCCGTACGCCTCTGATGGTGATCAAGGGCGGGCTATCCCTGCTAGGCCAATCAACCGAGCCAAGTTTTGTTGAAAAGCAGCGTCAACGCATGCTGACAGCCGCTAACGACATGAATGATTTTGTGACGACGCTATTAACACTGACCCGTGATGAAAATCAGGATCAAGCAATCAGTCGTCCGCTACTGCAAGTAGAGATAGAGCGAGTCATCGCAAGCCACAAAGAGCTGCTCACGAATAAGCCTGTCGTGTATCAACTCTCCGTGCAGCAACAACCTCACATCAAGGCGCCTGAAGCGGCGGTAAAAATTTTGGTGGGCAATATTATTAAAAATGCTTTCACCTATACCGAAGCTGGCAGCATAACGGTTGTACTCACCGAAAAAAGCCTCACCGTCACAGATACAGGTATTGGGCTTGGACTAAACCAAGCAACGGGCGAGCAGTCAAATACTGCGCAAGGGTATGGTTTGGGCTTACTCATCGCCAATGATATTTGTCGTAAATATGGCTGGCAATTAACCATGAAAGATCGCCAACAAACGGGAGATCCTCAGCACGGTTGTTGTGCCACCATTCGGTTTTCAAGCTAAGCCTCACCGTGATTAAAAACAGCCAGCGTAATGCTGGCTGTTTTGCATTTATCACTCTGATTGGTTGGCTTTAACGCAATAGCTTTTATTCAATGACCATCACGCAAAGCATTCGCTAGCCGTTATTTACGATGAAAGACCAAGTACAAGCATGGGATCACTATCAGCACAACAGGCAATGAAAGCAATAAGCCATACCCCAGTGTCAGTGACATCGGCCCCATGTACACATCCGTTCCGCCAATACCGTAAGCCAACGGCAATAGACCCACAACCGTTGTTAGGGTGGTCAGCAATATAGGTCGTAAACGACTCACTGCAGCATCCAAAACCGCAAGATCAGGACGCATACCTTGGAACTCACATTCGTTAGCACGATTGATCAGGACCAGTGCATTATTCACTACCACGCCTATCATGCCCAAAATACCTATCATGGCGAACAAAGAGATCGGCTGAAAATGCAACTTAAGTGCCATCAGAGCAGAGACGAATGCAAATGGGATCACTGCCATCACCAGTAAAGGTTGCACTAATGAGTTAAACAAAATAGCTAACACAAAATACACGCCGAGCATGGCGGCAGGGAAGGCCACCATTAAACCACCGAGTGTTTCATTGGTTTGTTCCGCTTCGCCCCCAGTATTGATACTCACGCCTGCGGGTAATTGATCTGCTACTGCTGTAAGTAATTCAGCCGCAATATCATCGGGCGATAAATGATCATCAGCCAACTGCGCGGTAACCAGTAATTGTCGGTCGCCATTAAAGTGTAAAATCTTACGCGGTGCCATCACAGATTCAACCTTGGCTAAACGACTCAGCGGTACTTGCTCACCTGTCGCGGTGTAAATTTTGGTATTCGCTAACATGTCGGCAGTGCGGTATTTCTCTGCCATGATCACCCGCAAATCCACTTCTTCATCCCCCAGCCAAGTGCTAGAAACTTGGTCTCCATCAAAGGCTACACGTAAGGTGGTCGCTAAATCATTCACTGTCAGCCCATACCGCGCTAACCATTCGTACTGAGGTTTAATTTGAAGTTGTGGGTCTTTCAGGGTTTCATTGGTGGCAATGTTGAACAACCCCGCTTTGCCTTCACTGCTCGGATACTCAGCTAACCATGCCATTACTTGCGCGGCGGCTTGCTCTCGCGCATCGTGGTCATTACTGATCACCCGAATTTCAACAGGCTCACCCGGTGGTGGCCCACCAGCATCTATGGTCAATTTAACCAAAGACAAGGACTCAATATCGCTAAGATCGCGATTAAGCTGCTCAACAATACTGTCTAATGAACGATCACGATTTTCAAAGGCACTGAAATTAATACGACCAGTACTCACAGGGCTGGCGTAAGTCATTTCATAGCTCACAAGCTCATCTTGAGGTAAAGCTTTTAAAGCGGCTTCAAACTCAGCATGCGCAGCCCTTACTGCTTCTATTGGCAGACCCGGTTTCACTTCGGTATACACTTCAACATATTTTGCTGATTGGCTGGGGAAGAAATCGATCCGCATTGTACTCACGGCCACCATGGAGAATGCCAGTAATAACAATGATGCCATGACTACGGTTTTCTTCCACTGTAAGCACTGTTGCAATAATGCCTGGTAGTACGCTTTAGGTTGATCAAAAAAGTGCGCTTTAACGTCTTGCTGTAACGCCAGTCGGTTCTCTTTTTGTAACGAGGAAGCCAAGTGCGCAGGTAAGGTCACCGTACATTCCGCAAAAGAGAATGATAGAGCTAGCAACACGGTGGCAGGAATAACAGCAATCGCCATTCCGAGTGTACCCGGCAAAAAGAACATAGGGATGAATACCAAAGCGGTCGTAAGCAAATTGGCCATAATCGGCTTCATCACTTTTGCCGTTCCCTGCACCGCCGCGTCAATTGCACTGTGCCCTGCTTCGCGTTCCTGATAAATGCTTTCAGCCACAATCACTGAATCATCAACAATAATACCTATCACCAACAGCAATGCCGCCAGCGTGATGCTGTCTAGGTCTTGACCGACCACAGGCAACACAGCAATAACGCCAAACACACAAACAGGAATAGAGACCGCAACCCAAAACGCGACCTGACGTTTAAGTAGTAAGCTCAGCACCAGTAAAACCAGTATTAAGCCCACTCCGCCATTGACTGCCACTATGCTAAATTTTTCACTCATGTCGTCAGCGACATTCAACGATAATGGGTAATCATATTGGTGGTTTAATCGCGTGGCTTCAGCATCCAATAGTTGGCGAACCGCATCAACGGTGCCTTTAATATCAGCAGAAGCGCCTTTGGTCACATTAAACAAAATACCAAACTGGCTATTAATAGTGGCAATCTCAGTGCCTTTTTCAAAGGTATCTATCACTGTTGCAATATCACTGAGGCGGACAATACCACCGCCTGAAAGCACCTTCACCACCAGCTGTTCAAGCTCTGACACACTGTGAACTTGGGTTAAGGCAACTAACCGCTGTTCGTTAGTCCATGATTCAACAATACCGCCTGATAACGACAAGTTACGGTTATTTACCGCACTCATTACGTCATCTACCGTCAGTTGATAACGACGTACTTTATTAGGGTCGACTTCAATCCAGAATTCGCGTTCACGAAAACCCGATAAGGTGACCGCGCCGACACCCGCAATATTGCGGACACGCTTTTCTAAACCGCGCACATATTCACGTAATTCACCGTAGTTATCTCCCCCTGTAACCCCGAAACGTAACACTTCAAAAGAAGCAGTGCTTTCTTGCACCACAATCGGCGGATTGGGGATGTCTTTGGGCAAGTCGCTGACTCTATCGACCGCTTGTTGAATTTCGCGGACCGCTTTATTGAGATCAGTACTTTCGTCCAACTCCAAACGAATAGACGAGGTACCATTACTGGAGGTCGATTCAAACTTGCGGATCCCTTGTACAGATCGCAATTCTTTCTCGAGTTTATTGGTGGTATTTAATTCAATATCTTGTGCCGAAGCCCCTGGGTATTGGGTATCAATTTGTACTTCAGGGAAGGCGATATCAGGTAGTTCTTGCAGCCTTATTTGGCTCATAATGCCAAGCCCTACCGCTAACACCATCAAAGTGATAATACGGGCTAAAAAATGCCTCTCGGCAAAAAATCGCAGTAAGTTAGTCATGCGTTATCCCTTACTTAGCTGATTTTTCAGTAGAAACAGGAACAACCGCCAGCTCAGTACTGCCATACACCGACATACCCGGTTTAAACAAACGCTGAGGGTTAGGGATATCAATTTCAATCGGGTACGCCATGGCTTCACTGTCTAGCTCTACCCCAATCCGGGCAATCTTGCCGATGACTTGGCGGTCTTGTACCGACTCAGACCAAACTCGCATCGACTGACCCACTTGAAGTTCGCTTAATTCATGTTCACTGGCATATAAACGAACAATCAGACGATCAATAGACGCAAGGCGATACAAGGCGGTGCCTTCATCAACCCACGACCCGACATCCACCAGCTGCTGGGTGACATACCCCGTAATCGGACTTTGGATCGCTGTACGCGCTAGCGATAATTGCGCCTGCTCAACACTGATTTTTGCCAGCAAGGCGGTCGCTTTTGCGGCTTGAAAATCTGCGTGGGCCAAATCAAGTTCGTTCTGAGAGAGGCTGTTTTTTTTAATCAGTGTTTGGTAACGCTGATAGAGGGCTTTTTTCAATTCAAGATCAGCCTGAGCCAAAGCTAAGTTGGCTTGCTGCTTACTTAAATCGAGTTGGAAATCTTGCTGGTGAATACGTACTAATACCGCTTGGCGCGTCACGGGGTCGCCCGATTCTGCACGTAAATCTTCAATCACACCGGGCACTTGGGCGACAAGGTTAACGTGTTCTTTGGCTTGAAATTGTCCGATCAGTTCAAGGGCGAGGCTGGGTGTAGTGGTCAATAATGTCACGCTGGCAACCGCCAACGCGAAGAGAGTCTGCTTAGGCATCACTGTATTCCTCTTATAGGTATAGCAATACAGTAAGCCGCAGTATGTAGAATTAATGTCGAAGTACTATACAAAGATCGTCATAGTACTGTCTGGGTTATTTTGGTTTATGCAGACCATAGACCGCATGATCAAGGATGCGGCCACTCACCACTTCTTTATTGGTGATCACGCCCTCAAGGTTCATGCTTAAACGCTCACACACGCCTCGGCTCGAATAGTTATCTTTCGCCGCTGAAATCTGCACTTTCTCTACTTTCAGGTGATTAAAGGCAATATCGATCATCGCCTGACAGCAACGCGTCATGATGCCACGGCCTTGATAACGCGCATCGAGCCAATAACCTATTTCGACCATTTTCAATTCAGGCTTTATAGTATTAAAAGCAATATTACCGACTAAAACCCCTTGATATTCAATTGCACATACCATGCTTTTACCATTGGCGTAATCCAGCAAGGAGTTTTTCACAAAGGCTTTGAAATCATCTTCAGTTTTAACATAAGGTGCCCATGCCATCCATTGCGATAAATAATCTCGGTTAGCTTCTACTACGGTGGCATATTTCATTGCTAGAGCAGGATGAACCAATACCAGTTCTAACTCGTCATCCACTTTTTTTGTAAACATTCACTGCTCCTACTCATTTATTTATGTAATCGAACGCTTAGCCGCGAACTTGTGCCAATTTCAGGTAAGCATGCAAAGAATCATCTCTATATTCAACTGCGGAGTGAATATTAGCGGCACGATTTGCGTATATGCTGTATCGATAGACATGTTGAGCAGTATGCAGTTCTACATGAATGACGCCATCATCTAAACACCACACACCTTTCGCCTGTTCACGACGAAATAGAGTAAATTCATCTAATGTTCCGTTGGGGTGAAGTTGCAGTTCTGTCACATGGCCGGCTGAACATGTTTTTATCCAGTGACGACACTCGGTATCGGCTATAGAAAAATCACGTTTACTTTCTAACCACAGATGAAAGTCAGCCATTTCGCTACTATTCATGGCTGGCAGTTGGTCAACATCAAGCAAACGGACACGTTCCGATTCACGATAAAAAAGCTGCAGCAGCTGACGTTGTTTATGGCTCGACATCCCTTTCTCCTATACGTCACAGTCTCTATTTAATGCGCAAGAGGTATTTTATAAGCAGCGCGGTAAGGAGCACTTGATAATCCATCACGCTATGCTGAGAAATATCATAGTAATAGGGAAAAATGAAAGCTGCATTATTCAATGTTCAGAAAGTACAGGGAGATCAAAAAAAGTGGGGATGTGACAAGGGTTTACACGAGGAATAACAAGAAAAGGGAAATTACCTCCGAGTATCATGGCTGTATCTTCGCAATGAAAAACGAAAAAGCACAATACAAGGAGGAAATATGCCCATCACACTGTGACGGTATTAACGACGCTTTGGCTGCTGGTAAGTACGACCCGCCGCTTGGTAAGTGTCTTTTTGCTTCATTTCAAACATTGCGTAGAAGAACCAAGCAACGAAAACCATAACGTCATCATCTTCGTTCATGACCCACTCTGCGTATTCTTGCTCTTCACCGTCGTCATTCGCTTCAGTGAATACGTGGTAAATACGCTTCTCGCCTTCAATTTCAGCAAGGCTAAATTGGCCAGTAAGAGAAACAGCTGCGTCAGCGACTTCTTGATCTTCAACCGCTTTTAGCGCTTCTAATACTTGTGGTAAGTTTTCTTTTTGGCTTAATTCTTTTACTAGCTCGACAAAATGATCTTGTTGCATTGTTTAATAACCTTTTTAACTGATGCGGCTATTTTATACTTAAACCGTCATAACATGCGATCAAATAAACACGGTGCCCATGGCTTCACACGATCAAATGCGCCACTCATCGTTAAACGAGTGGCGTTAACTGTCACAACCGAGCGGAATAAATTCCTATATAGTTAATTATTTACGTAATTTTTCAATTACTTCGGTCGCACGTTCAAGCATTACCACTAGCTTGTCTGAGTCTGTATTTGTTGACCAATCTTGCAAGAATGTAACCGTTATACCGGTCTCTAAATCACTAAATGTCGACTGACCAAATGAGCCGTGAGAATAGATGATCTTCTTACCTTTGATGTAGTACGATTGCATGTCATACGATACGTCTCCCCCTGCTGAAAGAAACTCCCCTGCACCAGTAATGCCGTTCACTTAAGGTGAGCGGCTTTCTTATTTTTGGCATATCGTTGAGGTCTTGGTTTTACCGTTCTTGGGA
>NZ_NOIF01000151.1 GCF_002265265.1 Photobacterium sanguinicancri | reverse complement strand
ACAAGTAACGAGAATTACAAATCCAGAAAGACGAACGAATAATATAATAGAAGTTTTACTGTAATGCGAGCGTAGATTCATATTAACCATGAATAATTAAAGATATGAGTTTTGTTGTATGAAAATAGAGCGACTTACGCAAGCGAGCGCTTAAACGTAAGCCATAACGTAAGCCATAACGTAAGCCATAACGTAAGCCATAACGTAAGCCATAACGTAAGCCATAACGTAAACGATAGGCCTAAGCGGTAGATGTAGGCAATGGAAGTAAACGTTAATGTAAGAATAGAGGCGAAGTTTGGCCCAATCATATTGGGTGCTTTATGAGTATCAAAACCAATTCGACCAATGACCAAACCATTCTTGTCGGTGTATTAACAGAATTGGTATAACAGACGCTCAGCTCACTATTTTACGAAATCAAGCATAGGTCCAAGCTTCTAACCTGCTCGACTACCATTTGGCATCGGAGACTCGGGCATCGCTAAGCATGGAAGCTGCTTATCTGCATAGCCGATATCAAACAACATTCCCTGCGAAACCTCGCCTGCCATCTTCTGTTCAGGCAAATTAACGACAAATAAAGCCTGCTTGCCTTCAATGTCCCTTGGGTTTTCACGCTCCTGCTTAATACCAGCAAGGATTGTGCGAGTATGATCGCCAAAATCAACCGTTAACTTCATTAGCTTTTTGGATTTTTCCACGTCCGAGACTGATGTGATAGTACCGACACGAATATCTAGTTTTTCAAAATCACTGAATGAGATAAGTTCTTTTATGGGTGCAGGTGTCATTTTTACCATCCTTTAAGCTGAAAGATCTATTTACTCTATCAAAAAAATACAGGGTGATGCGTGATCGCCCACACTTAACGTTATGATAAAAATCATTTTTATTGATAAGGCACCGACTAAATTACAACCACTTCTCTAGTATGAAGTTATTCATATTTTGCCCTCTTACCGTGATTGTCTGTTCTCGCACGACGGTAAAACCGTAATGCTCGTAGAAAGGTTTAGCCGTGATGCTGACCTCTGAATACAAACGCGGGATAGCCCTTTTTATTGCCGTGCTAATAACATACTGCATTAGCGCCTTACCCACCCCTTTTCCCTGATAGTGATGGTGACAAAAAAAGTGATCAATCAAACCAGAGGCTTGTAGATCGGTATAGCCAACAATCACACCGTCAATTTCGGCAACAAAAGGTTGAATGCCAGCCATGCGCTGTTGCCAAATATCAAAATCAAAATTGTCTGGCGCCCACGCTTCAACTTGTTTTTGCGAATAATCCCGCGAGTTTACTGTTCGAACCGTATTAAAAAACAGCAACCATAAGGCTTTCGCGTCAGCAATAACATAAGGCCTAATTGTTATCATCGTCACTCCTGTTAACTCATCACGTTCCACTTATTATCTCTCTGCTTATCATGTCTCTGCTAATAAACAATGCAGTCCATCAAAACACAATCTCAGATGCAAGGTCACTAGCTAAAAAACCATGACATGATCCACCAAATAACGCCCGTTTTGATGCACAAGCACCATCTCAGCAACAAACTCACCTTTTGCTTTACTAAATGTCTGCTTCCAAACAAAAACAGCTGAGTCAGGACGTTTAAAAACGGCTACTGCTTCACGTAATGTAAATAAGCCTTTTTCTCGCTGATACTGCAAACAGACTTCCGTTAGGTGGTCAGGCGTAACAATGTCTCGCATGCGTGGTGTGAAATTTTGAGTATGCTTTGCATGATTAATTTCTGTCGATGCCGCCATCAGATTATCCATAATTGGATTAGCAATCGCCCATAACGCACTATCAGACATACCGCTGAAATCGCTTTCTATAACATCCATTATTCTCGCCTTTCCCCATTCAATTCTGTTCTTAACCTAATGCGTTCTAATAACACACACAAAACAGTTCACCATATAAATGTGCACCACGTGAACGACTTTCAAGACTCCCCCCCCTGATGCCAAAGTCTTTTATACACCATAGATATACAGTGCTACAGTTAGGGATGTTCTTTACTCAGCCAGTAGCTACATGAATTTCAGCCTAGAGCAACTCAATGCCTTCGTTACCGTTTACGAGCAGGCCTCCTTCAGCAAAGCCGCGACTAAGCTCAATAAGCACCGCACCACTATGGGTCAGGTTATCTCCAATTTAGAAGATCAACTGGCAATAAAAGTCTTCGAGCGTATTGGCCGATCCGTCAAGCCAACCGAAGACGGTGAACTTTTATATCGCTATGCAAAACAAGCCATTGAACAAGCACGTACTTTTGATCGCGTCGCATTAAGCCTTTCTTACGGCGGGCTAGAATCCGTTACCATTGCATATTGCAGCTTTTTACCTAATAAAGTCCTGACCGATATTCGCGTCAATCTCGCAAAGTCCTTTCCGTCCATGCGTGTTAACTTCCTCGTTCGCACTAAACCTGAAATCAAGAAAGGCATCCAAGACGGTTCAATCCATTTTGGCATGGTTAACGTTCACCAGAGTACACTCATTAACAGTATCGATTATATTCTTCTTAACTATATTGCTTTCGCACCCTTTGTCGGAAAAAGCCACCCTATTGCCGCCATGCCAATCTCGGAGCAATACGGGGCATTAAAAACAAGCCGTCAGCTTGTGTTGAAATCATTAATCGATGATGAAATGGGAGATAAAGTCATTCTCTCACCCAACTATGAAGTTATCGAACAGCTGTCTTTAATTGTGAAGTTTGTAGAGCAAGGACTCGGCTGGTCATTACTGCCAACCAAAATTATCCAAGCTGAATATCTCAGTGAACATTTGCTCAAACTGTCAGCAGAACAATTAAAAGATGATTTAAAAATCCCTGTTGCCCTATGGTGCCCACATTCCAAGCAAATCACTAAAGTGAAAGAGAACATTGTCTCAACGATTTCTCAATATACCCAATAGTCACACTGCCTACGCTTGATTGCTTTTGATGGATCCGATCCATCAAAAGCGATTACGAGTATCAACATTCTCCCGCTATCATAGAACGTCATTCAATTACTTCGTTTATTCGTCCAAAGGTGGCGCTAATTATGATGCCGCATGAAATTGCATTAGGTGAAGTGTACATCCCTCCACTTTTATTAGTTGTTGTCATCGCTTATGCGCTAGCAAGCTTTGTCTTTTTTATTGGCGGGAAGCTCGGTCTGTACCGTTTTATTGCATTTCCCATGATCGCAGAGCTGTGCTTAATGGTTATTTTTGTAAACGTACTCAGCCAATACATCACGATTTTTTAAGAGAAAGATTCAATGCTCAAACGTTATTTCGTCACCTTTATTTTAGTGGTGACAGCTTCAGTGATCCTCTATTCGCAATACCTCACTTACACTCAAAATCCTTGGACGCGCGACGGACAAATCCGTGCATATGTTATTCAAATCACCCCGCGTGTGACCGGGCAAATCAATAGAATGAATATTGAAGATAATGCGCAAGTTAAAAAAGGCGATGTGTTATTTGAGATTGATGCCAGTGTGTATAACAACAACCTTAAAAAAGCGATTGCAGGCCAGAAACAAGCGCTGGCTTTGTTAAATAAAGCCAAAAATGAAGAACGCCGATCACTGAATCTCGTCAAACGCACACCTGGTGCAATTCCAACACTTACCTTGAACAACCTGCACAATGCAGTTGAAACTGCACAAGCCAATGTTTTTGCAGCTGATGCTCTGATCGATGAAGCACAATTAAATTTAACCTATACAAAAATTACGGCACCAACAGATGGCTATATCACGAACTTAAGTCATCGCGTAGGGTCGCAGGTTGTCGCCAACACCCCTGTTGTGGCGTTGATCGACCAAAATAGCTTTTGGGTTGAGGGCTTTTTTAAAGAAACTGATCTCAAAAACGTAAAACCCACAGACAAGGCTTTGGTCACTTTAATGATGTACGATGATCTCCCACTTGAAGGTGAAATCAAAAGCATTGGCTATGGCATTGCGAAACAAGACGGCAGCACGGGCAATGCTTTGCTTCCAAACGTGAACCCTAACTTCCAATGGATCCGTCTAGCGCAACGGATACCAGTAAAAATACACCTTAATAATACACCTCAAGACTTGCAACTTCGTGTTGGCATGACGGCATCTATCAAAATAATGAAAAATAAAACAACAGAATAAGTGAGATCGTCATGCCGATTAGCCCATCGACAAAAAATGCAATCAAAGTTGCGGTATCTGTAGTGTTAGCCATTAGTCTTGCACTTTGGTTTCAATGGGATAAACCTTACTGGTCAGTGATCAGTATCATCGCCATGGCGGTAAATGAAACTTACGGTCACGCTTTACGTAAAGGTCGAAATCGCATGCTCGGTACGTTTTTGGGTATGGGCTACGCCGTCTTTCTTATTGGTTGCTTCTCACAAGATCCACTCCTATTTATTGTCTTCTACACGCTATTTTTAGCTTATTGTGTTTTTATGGCCGGTAACCAACGTTACGGGTATATGTTCACTATCGCTTTCGTTGTTTGCGCCATCATCGCCTCAATTGGTGGTTTTGATAGTACCAATACCTTTAATATTGCTGTATTGCGTATTCAAGAAACATTATTAGGGGTTGTCGTTTACTCCCTTGTCTTTCGCTTACTCTGGCCTCAAGAAACCGAAAGTCATTTCTTCTCAACGCTAAATAGCGTAGTAACGGATCTAAATAGTAGTTATTACACCTTACTTGATAACAAGAACCTTGATACAAGCACTATCGGCAATGTTCAGACGCAAATATATAAACTGCAAGAACTGCTGTCCCTTCCTTTAACGGGCAGTCATCAGCTTCAACATCAGCACCGGAAATGGCGATTCTTCGTTAGCGTGTGTCAACGAGTGCAATCACATATGGAGCATTTATCGCAGGGACAAAACACAGAATCGGAAAAGAGCCAAACGGCTTATTCTGAAAAAGATTTACGCACTTTGGCCTCTGTACTATCGCTGCTGGATAAAGCAACAACAGGCGACGGTGATAACAATGGGAATAGTCATAAAGCGCTACGGCTCTATATTCAGGAGCATGCAGCCAAATTGAAAGTTCCGCTTCAGGAAAGCTCATCATCAACAACGGCAGCATTGGCGCAACAGCCGATGCTCAGTAACGAGACTAAAGCACGGCTGCGTAATGCATTCAAAGCTGTATGCATCTTGCTAACGTGTATGGGGTTGTGGATTTTTATTCCACTGCCTGGCGGAACAATATTCCCCATGATAGCTTCCGTTTTTGCGAATGTGATTGTATCTATGCCAGATAGCATGGTTAAGCAGGCTTTTTGGGGAACACTTGGCTGGGGAGCCGCGATACTTATACAGTACACACTTGTCATGCCAGGGTTTACAGAGTTATGGCAACTGGCGGGTTTCTATGGCATTAATATATTTATCATTTGGAAGCTGTGTGAATCACCAAGCCTCGGAATACAAAAAGTGCTTGGCGGAAATTTACTGGTTGTTTTAACGATGAGCGCCTTACAAAGCACACCCAGCTATAGCATAGAAACACCCTTGCTAATGCTGGTCAATGTCATGATATGCATGGCCGTTATTCGTTTTTATACTGGCTTATTTGCAAGCCAAGCATAAAGCTGTATGACGGCACTTGTAGTGGTCAACTAAGGCGATAAAGGTGCTGGGTAAAGGGCATCTAATATTAAAACCTACTGATACGGCCGATTGTTAAGATCAGTTCAATTAGAGGTTTCATTTCCAGCCTTGCAGCCATAGATCTTCATTCATCAATTCACGCCAATCTATTTCCATTTGTCGCTTCGACATAACAGCCTCGATAATACATAGCTCAACAATACCATCGTCATTAAATACTACTTTAATGACGATAAAGTGTTTCTCTCGGTTAACAGGAGCTGTCGATGTCCACTTGCTATTATATAGTTTCTTCGGTGTGACTTTAGTCATCGTTTTCTTCCAATACAAACGTTAAAAAACTAGCCTATATGCCAAAACAATTATGAACTAAAATCAGAGACTATGGCCTGTTAGATCACGAACAAAAGGGTTATTCGTAATCCACCTTTCCTGCAATTTTCTGCTATTACGCTGCCTTTCATTACTGCCATAGATTCTTTGACTATCGCAAGTCCTAAGCCATTTCCACCCGACAGTTTATCTCGTGAATCTTCTATGCGCGTAAAAGGATCAAATATGCGCTTCAAATGCAAAGGAGAGATCCCGCACCCATCATCCGCTATTTCTAGTTTCACCTTACCATCCGCTTCATACGCTGAAACTCGAATAACAGCATCTTTACCTGCGTATTTAATGGCGTTGCCAATTACGTTTTTAATAGCACGAGACGCTAATCGGCTATCAGCCATAACTAAGGGTAATGTTTTATCAACATAGCAACTAATTGTTTGTCCTGGTAGTTTACTATGTTGTGCTTCCAGCACATGTAAAGAGCAAAGAGCTTCCAGTTGCACAGGCACTAATTGAGGATCGTAGCTCGCATTTTCTAATCGACTAAACTCAAGGATTTCACTCACAAGATCGTTCATCTCGTCGGATTCCCGCTCTAGCCTATCCGCCATTACTTGCTGCTCTTCCGACAGATTACGACGAAGAAGATGAAGCGCAAGGCCATGGCGTGCTAACGGTGTTTTAAGCTCATGTGAAACATCTCGAATTAAGCGCTTTTGTTTTTCCGCAAGTTCATGGATACGATTCGTCATATGATCGAAATCTTTGGCTAACTCACTAAATTCTTTAACACTTTCACCGACTTCACTTGCTACTCGAACAGAAAAGTCACCTTCAGACAAGCGGCGGCTAGCTTCTTGAAGCTGAGTAAGCGGTCGCTGTAAATAACGCGCTAACAAGCCTGAAAATACGGTCAGAATCAACACAGCAATAACAATTTGGCTTAATGCAAAATAATAGCGAAAAGTGTGTGCCGGGTGCTTTTCATGCGGAAACTGAATAACAAGCTGATTACCGTTAGTTAATGGCACAGCAATAATAGGCTGGTTCACTCTATCATCTAAAATTGAGTCTAAACTGCGGATAAAATTGAGCTTGAACTTAAAATGTGGATGCATTTCACGTCCACTCAGTACGTTTTGCTGCGCATCAAGAACAAACAGGTAGTACTCTTGTCCTCTTTCCCAGTCTGCTAGTTCATCCATATCACCTTCTGCAATCATGATTTCAGCCTGCAGAGAAAGAGCAAGCATCTCGCTCTGTACTCGGCTTGGTACATGCAGAAGCGCTTTGATCAACGCATGTTCAGCAACGTTTTGCAGGCCTAATATCAGTAATAAGATGACAGCAAAATACGAAAAAAGCTTATAGGCTAAAGGGCCCTGACGCTTACGTTCAAAAAAGTCATGTCCCAACCATTTGCTATCCACGCTTAAATTGTCTGAGTTTTTATTTTTAAAGAGGTTGATACGTTGGAAATTAAACATGAGTTCTCAATGCAAAAGGCCACGCAATGCGCAGCCTAATGGATAAAATAATGTTAGATATAAAGAGTAAAGCATCGCTTAAAAAACGTTGATAACGCTGATAGCTCGGCGTGAGTTATTCAGCGTGCTTTACTTAATTAATAACGTGTTAAATGATCTTTTAAGAGGCCATCGCTAAGAAGCTATATCCTTTACCACGAATAGTTTTTATGTGCTGCTTAGATAAACCAGATTGCACCATTTTCCGGCGAATATTACTAATATGCATATCAAGGTTACGATCGAATGGGCTTAGGTCTTTTTTGAGCACTTCTTTTTGAAGTTCGGCTTTAGACACTACAATTTCGTTATTTTTAATCAGATACTCAAGCAATTCGAATTCAGTACCAGTTAATGGCAAGCGAGCAATCTGCTGCGATAAATTCTGTTCATTACAATGCTGAGATTGACGCTGACGTTCAAGCCCTACCCGACGAAGGATCGCCGTCATACGTGCCAGCAATTCAGGCACACGAAATGGTTTGGGCATATAGTGATCTGCCCCAGCTTGTAAACCATCCATCATGGATGCTTCATCAGCTAATGCAGTAAGCATCAAGATAGGTGTAGCAAAACGCTGGCAAATACGCCTAGCGACTTGCATGCCATCGATGTTTGGTAGCATGACATCTAACAATACGAGATCGACGGGGTAGTCTTGCATATAAGCTAAAGCAGTTTCACCACAGTGCCTACATTCAACATCATAACCCTCAGCTTCTAATACGTCAGCCAACAACTCGCAGAGCTGTACATCATCATCAATGACTAAAACACGGGACACATTAATTACACCTTAATAAAAACTATTCGTATTTTAATTAACCTTTATAGTCGCTGCAATGATTAGTGTCATTTTTTATCATTCCAAGACGATGTATGTGTATAAGTAACAAAAAAGCACGTTTGCTCTTACACAAAAATGCTTTTTAGTAACCTTTAATGCGCTTATTGTATTATTGACAAACTAACGCTGACTTAGCATTTCTCTGGGGTTCATACCAAGTTACAAGACCTTGTTGAATCGTTTGAGCGGCTTGAGCTGGTGTTATAGACCCGTTAATGACATCTGCACTGGTTTGCCACAACTGGTTTTCTAGTTCTGGTTTTCCCCGTGATAAAATTTGTGCTGAGTTACGAATAGTGGAATCACACTCATCTCGCCACCCCATCATTTCCGCCGCTATCGGATTTTTTACATCAAAAAAATGATTCGATAATGAGAAAAATCCAGGTAAAGCATTGGTCATCAGTTCAGCAAACTCCGCGGTAGTCATCCAGTTAAGAAACGCATTAGCCGCAGGATCATCCTTCGCTTTGCTATTTAAGCCCATCCCCAAGTCAGTATGATCACTGAAATAACACTCACCATTTGCTTTTTCTACTGGTGGTCGAAAAACACCGAGTTCTATGCTTTTATCAAAGGTGGAAATATCCCACGAACCTGTTGGGAAAATCGCAGCTTTACCCGATTTAAATAGCGCAATAGCATCGTTGTAACCGCGCTGTTGATACCCTTTGCCTAGATAAGACTGCCATGATGCAAGTTGAGCAAATGTTTGCTGATAAGCCGCATCAGAGAAACGTTCAGTACCGCGAATTAACGCTAAGCGGCCATCTTCTCCTTTCCAGTGATTAGGCCCAATATTTTGGAAGCCCATGGTGGCGGCTTCCCATTTATCTTTAGTGCCCATCGCTAATGGTATGTACTTGCCATTTTGCTTCACCCGCTCTAGCACTTGCGTAAACTGTGCGGTTGTTTTTGGTGCGTCAATTCCCAGCTCTTTAAATACCGTTTTGTTATAGAAGAAGCCATGAATCACCGATGCCATTGGCAAACAAAATGTTTGTGCACCAGAATCAGTTTGCCACGGGCCTAATGCAAAACTAGGAAAGTTCTCCATTCCCGAGATTTCAGTAATATCACTAAAATACCCTTGTTTGAATAAAGACAGGGACGCATCGAATGGACGACAAGCGATCAAATCACCAGCCGTACCTGCCGCTAAATTTTCAGACAGCTGCGCGTTAAAAGTAGAAGGATCGGCTGGTGCACGATATTCCACTTTTATATTAGGATAATGTTGATTGAATGCAGGAATGATAGTGTTTTTCCATACTGCATCATCATTACGCCATGAATCAATCATAACGCTACCCTTGATACTCGTATCGGCGGCTATGGCTATATTGGTGGAAAAAACAGAGGCCAACACACTGAATACACCAGCGATTCCCCAGCGTGAGAACATCGTTGGCGAACGGCGCATAGCTTGCTTACTATTTAATAACATCATATTCCCTACACCTTAAAGCGTTCGATTAAGGTTTGTTGCTGAGACGCCAGTAACGACAGGGCCTCACTACTATCGGCAGATTCACGCGCTTCATTTTCTGCATTGTAAGCAACGTGCGCTATACCGTTAATGTGTTCAGCGACTTGCTGACTCACAGAGATTTGTTCTTCTGTCGCTAGCGCAACTTGTTCTGCCATCTCATTAATTTGCATCATACGATCGGCAATACTCTGTAAGGTTTGATCCGTTAAACGACTCTGCTCAACGCACTCATCCGTTTGCTGCTGGCTACGGGCCATAACAGAGACAACCTCAGCAGCGCTTTGCTGTAAGTTTTGAATCATATGTTGAATTTCTTCTGTCGATTGCTGTGTTCGGTTTGCTAGCGCACGTACTTCATCAGCAACAACCGCAAAACCTCGGCCTTGTTCGCCCGCTCGTGCTGCTTCAATCGCTGCGTTTAATGCCAGTAAATTCGTTTGTTCGGCAATCCCTCGGATCACATCTAAGATGGTGCCGATATTATTACTAAACCCTTCTAGGTTACGCGTTATGCCTGCAGCTTCAGTAATGTCAGTCGCCAGGCGCTCTGTTATCAAACGGTTTTGAGCAACTTGATTACGGCCAGCTTGAGTTGCTGAATTCGCTTCATTGACTTCTACGACCGTTAAATCGGATGAGCGTGAAATTTCTTTTGCACTGACTTCCAATTCTGAAATGGCAGCAGCAACCTGATCCGTGCGGGCTTTTTGGTCTTCTACACGGCCCATTGCCTGTTCGCTGATATTGGCAGTTTTAGCGGCCTCATCCACTAAACGTGCTGAACCATGGTTAATCTGCTTTAAAATATCCGCCATGCTTTGCGAGAGTTGATCTATCGACTGAGAAAGTGCTCCAAACTCACAAGAAGATTGGTAATTTGTTCGTTGGGTCATATCCCCCGCTGTCATTTTACGTAAAACAACATTGATAGATTTTAATGGCGTATGAATACTTTTTGCTGTTGAGATAGCCACAATAATTGCCACGGCGGCTGAAATCAGAGCACCAAACATGATCATGAATTCTGCATTTGAAACCGCTTCATCGGCCATTTGTCGGCTTTGTGTCGCCACTTGGCGGGCATAACCTACATAGTTTTCTAATGCGTTTTGAGTGGTAGCAACATGAGCAAGTGCTTGTTGGTTCTTATTAACAATTTCATGCTGTAGCCTTTGCTGTTCAGCCATAACCGAAAGCAAACCACTGTTACCTAACGTTAAGTCATGCACCTTTTTTAAGTTTCGGCTATAACGAGCACTTACATCAGGTTCAACATTAATTCGCGCTAAACGCTGGCCTGCAATTTCAATATCTTTTGCTAATACTTTACCTAATGCTGCTAAATCAGTTTCTGCATTTGCACGACGTAAATTTTTCAAATCACGGCCAATACCACTCGTGATCAATTCAGCACGATTATGCATTGAACGTTTTACGCTCGCGCGTTGTAGTAGCAAATTAGCAGCCCATTGGTAGGTATCTTCTAAACGAAGAAACTGCTCATTAAGCTCTGCACGTTGCGTATTGACTGAAACCAACTGGTTATGGAGTGAAATAACAGACTCTGCGGATAAGAAGAAATTGTCAGAGGCAATCAACACAGGGCGCAGCGCATCATGAGCGGATCCGCTGTTCGCTTGCGATATAACGTGCTTTTTAGCTTGTTCAAAGTCAGCTTTTGCACGCTCAAACGCTCGCTTTTTTGCCGTTAACGTTGAGAGTTCATTAGTCATTCTGTATTCCACCAGCATTAACTGGCTTTCCAGAAGATTTGCTAAAAGTTGGCTAGATGAAATAACCATCGGTGTGGAGTTTTCAGTGACATCAAGTAGACGGCTATGGATGCGATTGGTGTTGCTATAGCTAATACCGCCAACAATGGCGATCAAAAGGAACATCAATGCAAAGCCTGCAATAGTTCTTTGTACTATCGAGAGAGACATATTTTACTTCTATATTATGCGTTGCTGTAATGGTATGAACGTTACTGTTCAACACATCAGTATTTTATCAGCCGCCAATATACTTATTTCACACCTCGAATTAAAAACAATAAAATCAGATTTATTAGATAGATCACAGATTTATAAAAAGTAACCGTGGTTCGCGAATGCAGTGGCATTAAGGTTCTTTAGCACGATCCTCAATAAAAGTGACTTTTTTTCATGTTCTTTTTTCAGGAATTGAACTAAATCAAAACAAGCTATTTTTCGCTTATTTCTATCAAGCTAGAGTATTGACTTTACCAGATGCGGCATGATTTCTAGCCTGTGAGGATTTCCCACAGAGTTATTCACAGCTTCTGTGGATAACGAAAGATCTGTGATTAACTTTACCCACTATAAAAACAAACGACTCCCCCTCCTTACAAGGCGTACTAACCATTTGTTTTAAAATACTTTCCTCCTATTAAGGCACAATTTTTAATACCCTTATATAAGTCAAAATGCCCTGTTAATCATTATTTGAACCAAGCAGATGACATGAGCTTAACTTCTGACTTTTCCATAAATGAAAAACAGTTTTTCATTTATTTATAG
>NZ_NOIF01000150.1 GCF_002265265.1 Photobacterium sanguinicancri | reverse complement strand
CTATAAGGGATATTATGCGGTTATCTTTAAAAATGAAATTGGTTTTATCAAGCCTTTCATTAATTTTTTTGACAATTGTCGTATTAGGTTGGTTTTCCTATCAATCGATGAAAGATCAAGCTTGGGATGCCATACGCAGTGAAAGTCACAACACAGCAGCGGCTTATAGTAAGGGAATTGGGGACTGGTTTGGGGCCCGCCAACAAGCGGTTCAAGCATTAAAAGAAGCGATTGAACTAGATCCAAATTTAGACATTGTTTCTCACTTAAAACAAACACTGGTATCGGGTGATTTTGGCCTGAGCTACTACGGTACGCGTGAAGGTGTCATGCACCGTCACGATCCATCGCTCAATAAAGCAGGGTACGATCCGCGTAGCCGTGGTTGGTACAAAGAAGCGTATGCGGCTCGCCAACCTATTACAACTAAGCCTTATGTTAGCCACACTATGCAAACACTCGTGGTGACGTTAGCCGATCCTGTGTTTCAACAAGGCCAAATTATTGGTGTCGCGGCCTCGAATCTTGCCATGGGCGAGTTGGTCAAAGATGTATTGAATATTGCGGTACCGGGTAAAGGCTATGCGATGTTACTTGATACTCGCGATAACGTTGTTGTTGCTCACCCTAATGCAAAAATGCAGTTAAAACCACTGACTGATATTGGCGCTGACTTTGCGGCTGATAAGCTGCAACGCGTTATGTCGGCGGATAACTTCTTTTTTAGCCAAGTTGGCGGTGTGGAAAAAGCGGTTGTGGTCGCAGCAGTACCGAATACATCTTGGGCGATTGCGCTAGTGATGGATCAAGACACACTTGAAGCACCAATGCGTGATATGTTGATCAAACAAGCCTTGATTGGCTTAGCTATTTTGCTCTTTGTTTCTGTTTTTGTGGCTTGGCTAGTGACTCATCAATTACGAGAACTGAATACTGTCTCTAATGCATTGGCAGATATTGCAAACGGTGAAGGTGATTTAACGGTACGTATTGATGTTCAAAGCGATGATGATATTGGTAAGTTAGCCGACAACTTTAACCAGTTTGTTTCTCGCCAACATATTATGGCGACCAAACTGCGCGATATTACGCATCACTTAAATGAAGCCGCGGCAAATACGGCAGACTCTGCCTTGGCACGTAGTGAAAGTATTCGTCGTCAGCAAGATGAAATCACTATGGTGGCGACAGCGGTGGCAGAAATGGCGAGTGCAACGCAAGAGATTGCGAATAATGCCGAAAATACAGCGAAGAGTGCAGAAGAGGCAGTTGGTTTATCTGAAAATGGGCATACTCAGGTAGGGCAGAGCCAAACATCAATAGGTAACTTAGCGCAAGAAGTTGATAGTGCGGTGAGTATTATCGAACACCTTAATGATCATGCATTAAAAATTAGTTCAATTCTGGCAACCATTCGTTCGATTGCCGAACAAACAAACTTGTTGGCCCTTAACGCAGCAATTGAAGCGGCACGCGCAGGCGATCAAGGCCGTGGCTTTGCTGTTGTGGCAGATGAGGTACGCGTACTTTCGCAACGTACTCATACTTCTACTGAAGAAATCCAATCTATGATTGAGACTTTACAGTCAACGACAAAGCAAGCGGTTGATGTGATGTCCGATAGTCATCAGTTAGCTGAAACCAGTGTTCAAGATGTAAATAATGCTGGTGTAAGTCTTGATGATATCGCACGACAAATCACTGTGATTAACGATATGTCGACCCAAATCGCTTCAGCGGCTGAAGAGCAATCCAGTGTTACTGCTGAAATAAGTCGTAATACAGAAGGTGTGCAAGAAGTGGCGAACCACATGGCGGAAGAAGCACTGGCTGCAGCAAAACAAGCTGAAGGATTAAAGGCGCTAGCTGATCAGCTAGAAAAAGAAGTCGAGCGTTATAAGCTGTAAGCCTGAAATGCTTATAATTAGCGTTACTTGCTGAAGGCGAATTATCGAGTTAACGAAAAGCCATCCATTGTTAGTTCAGTAATGGGTGGCTTTCATTTATTCGGGTGTTTGTATTTGTCGTGAATCTAGCGTGATCTTTCTTGCTAGTTTCTGTGAATTCACGCACACTTTGCTCGTTTTTAGATTTATTGTGGTGATTGGTAATGGCCTCTACAGCAGCAGCGCTTCATATTTTGGTGAAGCATAAAGAACAAGCCGATGACATCCTTAAGCAATTGCAAAAGGGTGCTAAATTCCAAGTGTTGGCAAAAAAATATTCGACTTGCCCATCAGGTAAGCGTGGTGGTGATTTAGGTGAGTTTCGTAAAGGTGCTATGGTACCTGCGTTCGATAAAGCCGTGTTTTCTGGCAAGGTATTAGAAAACCTTGGCCCTGTGAAGACTAAGTTCGGCTACCACATCATTAAGGTACTTTACCGTACCTAGCTTGAACGAATACACCTAATTGCTTATCTATAATGTGGATGAGTTTCTAAATGAATGGCCTCGCTTTTTGCGAGGTTATTTGTTTCTGAGGGGGGGACCTTCTCTATAATTGAAATGGTTGTCTTCAGTATTTTTAGCTTTGACTGGAGAAAGTAAGCCCAAAAACATCGATGGTAAATGCTCTTAGGCTTTACATGACAATCTAAATAGATGTTGGCATCATTTTTTGAAGTAAGCGGATCATCTCATCTTGTTCTTTAGGTTCAAGCACATCGAGGATCTCTTTATTTACTTTTAAAGCAAGGGGCTGCAAAGTGCCTTTTAAATCTCGTCCTGCTTCTGTTAAATAAATGCGATAAGAACGGCGGCTGTTTGGATCATCACGACGTTCAACTAACCCTAATATTTCGAGTTTGTCGATAATACGTGTCGTGGTGGAATTTTCCACTTTGGCAATTTGGGCGATCTCTCGCTGAGTAACGCCTTCTTTTTCCCACAAACACATCATAGTTGGCCAGAGTGAACGCGGAAAATCATGCTTCGCGAGTTCGGTTTCGAGATTTTTTGCTGCTTGGCTTGCCACTACATTGATCATCCAACCAAAACTCTTTTGCCTATCAAACTGTTCGTCCATTATTTTTCTCTTATGCGAATGCAACTATTGCAATAGTAACGAATCCTGCGGCAGTTAGCACGATGAAAGCACGTGTGTTAGACGCAAAATACAGTGTATTAGATGTTTCTCGTCTTTCATTTTGATAGCCAGTAAACATTGCTTTTACTAAGGGTTTTGCGCGTAGTTTATAAAGAAGGATTGCCCCAAGATGTAAAGCGATCAGGATGGGTAATCCGTTAGCTAAAAGAAGATGGATACTCTCTAATACAGTGAAAACACTATCCGTTAGCCAATAGTCGGAAAAAGGGAGGTTATCGAGTAATCCCGCAAGGGCTAATCCCGACACGCACTGCAATAACAGAGCGCTAATCATACAAATAACCATCCATCCTCCCAGTGGATTATGGCCTGCTTTAGCTTCTTCTTTACCACGCAAATAATTGATAACACTCGATGGTGAGCGCAAGAAATGCGTAAATCGACTGGTGTCACTGCCTACTATTCCCCAAATCAATCGCCACACAATCAAGGTAAACAGCATAAGCCCAAGAGGGATATGCGCGTCTTTACCTGCAAAGCCAGATGCAAGAAGTAAGCAAAATAAAGTGGCTTGTAGCCAGTGATAAATACGTGCGGAAAGATCCCAAATTTTCATTTTATACCCTTAATCAAAGTTCGATGCGTTGATGCTCTCACTATGCGATGGAAATAATTTACACAGCAATAGTTGCAATTGCAACTGTTGCTGTGTAAATTAAAAAGCAAGCCAGCAGTGGTAATCAATAAAACTCGGAGAAAGTCATGAGAAAGCCAATGAATAAAAAAGTATGTGCCTTGGTATTGCTGCCGCTGGTTATCAGCTTGCCAGTGATTGCGAAGACTGGTGTTGAGAGTGATGACCAAGCGATCGCGCAGCGCCAAACGGCTTTTAGCAGCAT
This sequence comes from Photobacterium sanguinicancri, assembly GCF_002265265.1. GTDB lineage: Bacteria > Pseudomonadota > Gammaproteobacteria > Enterobacterales > Vibrionaceae > Photobacterium > Photobacterium sanguinicancri. The sequence goes on along the minus strand of NZ_NOIF01000150.1, from coordinate 8,561 downwards.
TGAAAGTGACTTGAAAACAGCCTCAAAAAGTATTGACGGTCAAGATACAGATTGGCAGCAGCTTGCTTTACTCAGTGCACAACTTACCGAGCACAGTAAAGCGCTCATGACATTATTTCCTGAGGGGAGCCAAAGCGGCAGTAAAGCGAAAAAAGAAGTATGGAATAAGCCTGAAAAATTTAACGTCTTGTTGGCTCAAATGGATACGGGTTTCCAGCAAATGTACCAAGCCAGTGAACAGCAAAACCTTAATGAGCTAAAAGCAGGGTTGTCGCAAGCTGAAAAGACATGCCGCGGTTGCCATCGTAGTTACCGTGCGCGCTTTTAACCAAAAATCTTTCTTAGAAAGAACGTCAGCAAAATAAATATAATTAACCAAAAGGGTAGAACCATGAAAAAATTAATGACTATTGCTACTGTTATCTTTGCCTCTTTATCTGTAAGCACTGCTGTATCTGCCGCTGATTACGGGGTTGAACTAGCATGGAATACTGATAACGCGAATGATGTACTGGCGACGATGTCAGAGCAACGTGCTGCTTTTGGCCAGTTAGTGAATAACGGCGAAATTAAAGATATGTTTGTGTTTGACAGTAGTATTGACGGTAAACTGATGAAGCTTATTCGCTTTGTTATTGATGCTGAAGATGAAGACAGCGCTAAAGCGAAGTTAGCTAGTTTGCCTCTTTATAAAAAAGAACTCGTAAAAATTAATAACGTACGCTTGCTAGGCAATAAATGGTTGGATAATACACCCGTGCACAAAAATTACGGTGTGACATTTACATGGCGTGAGGGGATTGAGGCATTAGAAATGGATCGCGTACTTGGCGTGGATTTGCAACGTGTTATTAGTTTAAATCAGGCGGGTCTCATTACGTCTTCGTACTTGAATACTCAAATGCTAGCTGATGGTGTGGAGCGTCCTATTTATAATGTTTCCTTTTTAGCGACAGATGCGCAGCATGCGCGTGAGCTAACAAAACAATTTGAAGCGGTGAATTTGGGCTATGCTACGGTTGAAGTGATGTATTTAGGTCATAAAGTGCAGCTAACTCAGTAAATTGTAGATACAACAAAGCGGTATATTTGATGACAGGAAAACCGCCAATGTAATTATTGGCGGTTTTTTAATATACGCAGTTACTCAGCAACGACCGATTAAAGTACGGTGATCACGTCTTCTGCTGCCAGGCGAGATTTAGGCAAACCGTAGTTGTAATCACCATCTGCCAGGCGGTAGCCCATGGCTAGTGCAACATCACAAACGTAACCATCAAGCTCGTCTTTAAATGCCTCACCAATCAAAGTAGAGTCCACGCCTTCCATAGGGGTTGAGTCGATACCTAAGCGTGCCAATGTATGGAGTGTATTGCCAAGTGCAATGTAGGTTTGAGCTTTCGTCCATTCGCCATTAAAGCCGCTTTCATCTGTATTGGCTTCCGCAAAACCGTATGCGCCATTAAGCATGTTATTGTACATATCTGCAGGTAAATGGCCTGATGTAACCTCTACATCAACAACTTTCTTGTATGCATCTTTATTATAACGTGGGTTATAAGCGAACAGTACAGTGTGCGATGCCTCTTTAGCATGCGGTTGATTAAACTGGTGCATGTTGGCAAAAGTATCATGGAAACGCTGTTTCGCTTCATCGCTTTCAATCACTATAAACTTCCAAGGCTGTGAGTTGATTGACGATGCGGATAGACGAATAGCTTCTTTAATCACATCCATATCTGCTGGTGTAATACGTTTGGTCGCGTCATATTTTTTCGCAGTGTAACGAGTATTTAGGTCAGTGATGATTTGATGAGACATGGTGCTCCCCAGCATTTTACTTGTATTTATAAGGTAACGGCTGTTTGAGTCATACTCCCAACCGTGTTGTTGGCAGCAAGAATAAGGGGAATAACGACAATGAAAAATAGCCATTTCACCCAATCATTATGGAATAAAATGACCATAATGAGGTGATGTGAAGCTATCGTGTGGAGGTTTTTAGCGATAAAAGTGTGATTTATTACCAATTTAATGGGCTGCTCTGTTGTTCAAAAATCACTTAATGGAAAAGGTGGTGGATCGTGAATGTGGTAATTATTGTTATTAGTATCAATAGGGTAGTGCATCCTAACGTCAAACACGGCATGATAAGGGCCATCTCATTTTTAGAACTATTTACCCCGAGGTTCAAATGTTCTGCCATTTCCATCCATCTCCTTTAGGTATAATACGATTGCTCGCTAATGAGCATGGTATAACTGGATTAACGCTGGCGTCACAACGGGAAGATGATGATGTTGATCCCGATTGGCTATTAACACAAGAGCCGTTTATTGAGTGTTGTTATCAGCTTGATGCGTATTTTTCAGGTTCTTTAACCCGTTTTACGGTGCCCCTTGCTCCTCAAGGAACAGAATTTCAAAAGCAAGTATGGACGGCGTTACGCAGTGTGCCTTATGGTGAAACCTGCTCATATAAAGCCATAGCTGAAGCGATTAGTAATCCAAAAGCAGTGAGAGCGGTCGGCGCAGCCAATGGAAAAAATCCGATTGCGATTATTGTACCCTGTCATCGTGTAATTGGAGCCGATGGGAAGCTGACGGGTTACGCGGGCGGTGTAGAGATGAAGGCATTTTTGCTTAAGTTAGAAGGTTCATTAGCCGCGGATTGTTAGTGGCTAAGGTAGGCACTTTTTGAACTGAGCCAAATGATCGTCTTGGACATAAAACTGGTATGTGCCTTGTCGTGGCTTACTGGCTGGTGATGTTTTTACAAGCCTTGTATTTTGCGATGATTTGTTTTTAACGATTTGTTTTTGAAGGGCGAGATCTTTAGAACTTGTGTCTTTTGTGTCAGCTCCGTAGTGTGGAAATAACTCGAAATGACCATTGTCTTGAAACATCAATGAGGTGATTTTGTCGAAAGCTTGTTGGTAATTGTCACTACCTAATACCACAAGGGCACCAATTTGATGTTCTTGGTTAAGAGGCTGCCAATAAGTGGTAAAGACGGCGACAGGTTTGTGTGCTCGTTGATATTGAATGTTTTCATATTGGACCGACGCGTCTTTGTTGTGTGGAATTTTTCGCTTTATTGCTACGTAACGGCTTTGGCTATTTTTGGTATACACCATAGCTAATTGAATCATTGGTTCAAATTGCTGTTGCTGATTTTTCGCTAAATGGAAAAAATCGATACGGCATTGGTCGGCATCTACCGTGATTTGACTGGTGGGCAAAACCTCGGCTTGAGTGCTATAACTGTAAATCGCCACAAAGCCGACGGCATAGAGACCGGCTGCTTTTATTTGTTTTATGACGTAGAACAGAATGAGCCACATACAAGTCAGAACATTGCGAATGAATAGTGACAGTTTATGTGGCGATATGATTTTCCAGTGTATCAGCTATTAGACAAATCTTATTTTTGGTTAGAACGGAACAACTCCGCTTAGGCGATAATAGTGAGTACATTGCTGCAATATATTGAATGTTAAAATTAACTCGCGTTATAAATCTTTGCTTTTACCATGGTGCGATATTGAGCAGGGGTCATCGCGAAAGCTTGCTTAAAACGTGTCGAAAAATGATAGGCATCTTTATAGCCTACTTGTTCGGCTACATCTTGAATACTCATCCCGAAATCACGTAACAGCTCTTGTGCTGCTTCCACTCGTATTTTTTGTAAATATTGGTGGGGGGCTTGCCCGACTTGATCTTTAAATTTTCGACTAAACGTGCGTAATGGAAGTTCACAGGCATCTGCCACTTGTTGTGCTGTTATGGTTTGTGACAAATGACGCTTCATCCAATCTTGCGCAAACGCAATGGACTCATCAAATTGAACCTCTCCACCAATTTGATAAAACGGTTGCTGTGATGACTTCGATATTTCGTGACCGTAATGTGTCTCTATCGTGGTTGCTATTTTCTGACCGTATTGCTGGGCAATCAAAAATAGAATCATTTCAGTTTGGGAGTTGATACTCCCTGTACAGTAAAGGCCATTAGCTGCCGTAATAGATGCCTTCCGATTAAGTTTCACGTCGGGGTATCGGGCAGTGAACTTGTCATAAAAATACCAATGTGTTGTCGCAACTTGATGATCTAACAATCCTGTTTCGGCCAATAACATAACCCCAGTTCCTGTAGCGACTAACTTAGCGCCTTGGCGGTATTGTTCAATAAGCCAAGGCACTAGCGCGGGGGTATGGCTAAGTGCAGAGAGCGGATTTCCCCACATCGGCGGTAAAATAATAATATCGAAAACCGCAGGATCACCGAATGTGATATCAGGTTCTAATCGTAGACCAGCCGTTAATTTGGGTGACGATAAACTAGATGCAATTAACTGAATGCTAAAAGGATCACTACGCTGAAAGCGTTTTTCACGCAAGCTAGCGGCACTGCTTAGCATCTCTGCTGCAAGTGATACACCCGTAATGAGGGCGCGATGGTAAAGCACAAATCCGACTTTCATACACACGGAATCTTGTTTGGCGTGAATGTCAGTGATTTTGGCATAAATGCAGGGTGATAAACTAGCGTAAATTGGTAACCTAGCCGCAAATTATTGTTTTGTAGTAGGCGTCAAATGACAAAGTTACCGCTTATCGTGGGTTTTGGTGGCATAAATGCTGCTGGTCGTAGTTCTGGTTTCCATAGTTATAAGCGTATGGTGTCGGATGTGTTATCTGCTGATGACATGGTATCAACGTGGCAAGATCTTGCACGTCGTATGGGATTAAGCCAAGACGCCAAACTAACCGATGAGCTCATTGAAGCGATTAAAGCGGGCACATTAATCCGTCGAATTGATTCATTTGACCCTGACAATATTTTGCATCAGTACAAAGCGACGATTAATAGTGGTAGCGACACTATGACCTTCACGGTGCGCAAATCTAAGTTGCCAACAAAAATCCCTGAAAACTGGTCACTTGAAACGCAAGGGAACAAAGTGAAAATCACTGTCACAGGTGATCTTGCGGCTTTGCTAGAAGATCGCACTAGTTACCCTGTAACCAGTGGCGGCAATATTCCAGCGGGTTTTGACCCAGGTAGTTTGTACAATTCACGCTTTCACCCTCGAGGCTTAAAACTGACGGTGTACGGTGCTTCTGATGCATTGAACTCTATGGGTGTGGATTGGCAAGAAATTTTAAAACACATTCAGCCTGATGAAGTCTCTGTTTATGCGGGGAGCGCATTAGGCCAAATTGACGATCAGTCACTATCAGGGATGATTGCTGCGCCATTAATTGGTAGCCGTGTTAGCTCAAAAATGATGGCGTTATCTTTTGCAGAAATGCCTGCCGATTTTATCAATGGCTACATGATCAACAGTGTGGGCACAACGGGCACCAACATGGGGGCGTGTGCAACTTTCCTTTATAACCTTCGTCAAGGTATGTACGACATTCAGCATGGCAAATCGAAGGTCGTTATTGTCGGTAATGCAGAAGCACCTGTAGTGGCAGAAGTGATGGAAGGTTTCCGTGTGATGGGCGCATTGGCGGAAGATGAACAGATTAAAGCGCTGGATCAAAGTGATGTTGTCGACAACCGTCGCGCATGTCGTCCGTTCTCAAGCAATGCTGGCTTCACCATGGCGGAATCATCACAGTTTGTAGTACTGATGGATGATGAATTGGCGCTATCGCTAGGCATGAACATTTATGGTTCAGTGGCTGATGTGTTCGTAAATGCTGATGGTAATAAAAAGTCTATCTCTGCACCTGGTGTGGGTAACTATGTCACGGTAGCGAAAGCAACCGCCTTAGCAAAAGCTATTTTAGGCGAACAAGGTGTGAAGCAAACTTATGTTCAAGCACATGGTACAGGGACTCCCCAAAATCGTGTGACTGAAAGCCATATTTTAAATGAAGTAGCAAAAACCTTTAATATCGATCAGTGGCCAGTTACTGCGGTGAAATCTTACCTAGGTCATTCTATGGGCGCAGCGGCGGGTGATCAGCTTATTGCATCGTTAGGGGTGTGGCAGTATGGTTGGGTTCCGGGTATTAGCTCGATCGACCACATTGCTGATGATGTGCACCAATCAAACCTTAACATTCTGATTGATCACAAATATGCAGGCGAAAAAGGTGAAGATTACAAAGCCGTTATTTTGAATGCTAAAGGCTTTGGCGGTAATAACGCAACAGGTTTAGTGCTATCACCAGCCCAAACAACAGAGATGTTAGTGAAAAAATACGGTGCAGAGGTGTTTGCTCAGTATCAAGCGAAAAATTTGCCAATTAGCCAAACGGTAGTCCAACAAGACCAAGCTGCTTGTCAGGGTGTTGAGAATATTCGCTATGACTTTGGTGACAATGTGATGGACGAAACCTCGATAACCATGACACCAGAAAGCATGAACCTATCGGCATTTGGTCAAGAAATTCTATTACCGACTGAGAACCCATATAGCGATTACGCGTAAGGTTTCAACTACGCTAAATTCTTTTATAAAAGCCATACTAAGGCAACTTAGTATGGCTTTTGCTATTTTGAGCCAATACGCTAGATTGGAGTGAGTGAGGCGAATAGGGAGAAAGTGGATGGATGAAAAATTAATAGAGCAGGGTATGGCAGAGTTAGCTTTGCTTGATGTCGATATAGCGAAAGCTTGGCAGGAATACGGTAGTCCGCCACCTCGCTATTTAAAGCCCCACTTTGTCTCGCTATTGTCGATAGTCGTCAGTCAGCAAATTTCCACACAGGCCGCAAAGGCAATTATGTCGCGAGTCGTTGCATTAATGCCAACAGTCACAGCAGAGCATTATTTAACCTTGAGTGAAGAAAGCATTCGAGCGGCAGGATTGTCATCACGTAAAGTACTCTATACCCGTGGTTTAGCACAGGCGATTTGTGATGGGCAGTTAAATATAGATCAACTCGCAACCCTAGAAGATGCGCAAGCGATTGAAAGCATTATGGCACTAAAAGGCTTTGGTCGCTGGAGTGCAGAGATATATCTAATGTTTGCACTAACACGAACCGATGTGTTCCCAGCGGATGATTTAGCTCTACAAGTGGCACTAGGGCGATTGAAAGGGCTTGATGAAAAGCCCACAGCAAAAGTCGCCCGCGAGCTTGTTAGAGCATGGGCGCCATGGCGAACTGTTGGCTCACTTTTTTTGTGGCACTACTACCGAGGTGCGCCTGCCTAAAATGCTTAGCGTTAAATACTACTGTTTGGTGCTGTGGTTATGCATGTTAACCAAAGGGGTAACGGGCAGACAGTAGTAGCTGGTTATCATCGTAACCACTTAAGTTGAGCGTCACGCCAATCGAAATCTGGTCTGTTGCATGGTAGCGATAGAAGAGTTGAAATTTATCGGCATCTTCTTCATCCATGAAATAAGTCCCTAGTGCTGCACCCACTTCTGATATCGGGTTAGCCCATATCGAGAACTCGAGACTAAACTCAGAAAAAGTCTCTCCCCATTTTCCTGATGTTTCATCATTTTTTAAGCTGTGCGCTTTTAAGTAGCCTCGAACATCCGCTCGGTCTGCGATAGGTGCGCTGAAGCCTAAGCCTGCAGCGGCATGCCAATCTGAACTAAAGCCTGTTTGAGCTTCATAAACAACATGTGCATGCTGGTGGACCGGAATGCTCCCTGCAACCCCAATACCGCTCGGATCAGTTGTGACTTGAACTTCTACATAGCTATAAGAAAAGTTGTTAGCATGTGCAAAAGGCGTGGCAATAAGGCTAAGCACGGTCGCTAGTTTGATCGAAAAGTGTTTGAAGTGAGAGTACATTATATTTCGTTTTAATGGTTTGATGGTCAACTACACGAAATTATGTCATAGAATGAATGTTATCTATAGTGTTCTATGATCAACATGATATACCCATGCCGTTTAAATTTGCATGGGTATATATTTATTCGTTTGTTGGTCACCATCTTGGTCATTATATATCAATGGAAATGATGTTGAGATAATACAAAGAATGCTATTAATTCTTATTTGGTATTAGATTTATAGCTGTGTCAGCACATTCACTCTATTCTCTTAAATTAACCGAAAGGGTATCGCGCAGATAATATAAGTTGGCCATTATCAAGGCCGCTTAGTTCTACGGTGGCGGCTAAAGAGACTGTCGGTGTTGGGTGAAAACGGTAGTAAGTTTGTAGTTTAAGTTTCGTTTCATCATCCGAGATGAGGTAAGCCCCTATATCTACGCCAACCTCTGAAACAGGGTTGATCCAGCTAGAAGCATCTATGCTGAGCTCGGTAAACATTCGGCCTAGCTTATTATCTGATTTATTCGACTTTTGTGAGTGGATTTTCAAATAACCCCGCAAATCAGCAACTGTTGAAATTGGCGCATTAAATCCAACTCCTGCAGTAAGTAGCCAATCGCCCTTAAATGCACTTTTTGCTTCTGCAACAATGTGAGCATTTTGATGTATTAGCATTGAGCCGCCAATACCTAAACCTCCAGGAGCAACGGGTACTAGCACTTCGCCATAGTTGTAATTAAAATTGTTTGCGAAGCTTGTAGCTGGAAATATTAAAGTAAGAAAAGTAAAACAGATGAAATAT
>NZ_NOIF01000149.1 GCF_002265265.1 Photobacterium sanguinicancri | reverse complement strand
TTTTTTTTTTTGGGGGGGGGGAGGATAAATTATTGTTAGAGTTATCAACTAAGTATTACGGAATGACTGAAAACTATATTTTTAGTGAATTAAAGTGTGGTTTATAGGTTGAATAAGTGGCTGAACTTTGTTTAAAAAGCGTGATGGCGTTCAAGTCTTGGGGCAAGAAAAACCCCATTAAGGGGCTTTAACAAATTGAATTTAGACTAGCGCGCTGATGTGCTTAGAAAGCGGTTTTGCATACTAGGAGTCATTACTGAAGCCAAAACGTACGACTCATTACGTCGATAGAAATCACTTTGTACGTCTTCTAAATGCTTGGATTTGATAGGTTTTTTTGTTTTTCTATTGAACTCTTTATCAAAAAATATTGATACAAATCTGTTTTTACTAAGCCCATTGACACAAAACAAATCAAAAATCACTTCACCATGAAAATCAAAAGACAATAGCTCACATGTCAGCGATGAAAGTTCGTGCAAAGGACTTTCATAACTAACGCTACTAACTAAAAGCTTATCTTCTAATCGTCTTAAGTGATATTTCATAATTTATTGCAGTTGGCATACATAGCATCGATTAAAGATGCAATATGATTGCTTATCTGCATAACCTCTCCAAGAGTATCAGTAGTCCGAGCTTCGTATCCATTCTCCTCCATATGGAAAAGAGAATGCCTATTACGTCTGTAGTAATGGTAGCACTGTTCTAGCGCATCAATGGATTTTGAGTCTAAAAAGTTTGTAGTGTGTTCAGTTTTTAGCTCTGTACCATTATCAAACTTGAAATAATAACCAATATCAAGCTTGTCACTAGAAGTAAATAAGCCATGTTCCATAAGAGTTTCTTTTATAACACCTTCTAATACCCTTAGGTCGGCATAGACAAGCATTGAATACTCTGGAAGTTTAGGGGCAGCGAGTTTCACACAGTAGCTAGAAATTAGCAAGGATTTATAGGTATCATCCATTCTGTCGTATGCGTTAGGGATAATTCGTTGTATATACTCTGAAGCAATTTCTTCATGTAATATGGTTTTGTCATCTACTGATTTTCTTTCAATCACCGCCAGTAGTGAGCCTTGATCCAACAGAATAGACAGCAAATATGTAATGTTACGATAACAAAATAAAGCACGTCCTTGAATCTGTAATGTACAGGTTGAAGGGTAATAATTGATAGATATCGTATCTTTATATTGATTACTACAAATATCATATTTTGTGCACTGTGTAGTAGGGTGATGCACTGTTATGTCGAATACTTTATCTGATTCGTCAGCCTGTTCTTTCAAATCAGAAATCAACGTTTCTACGTTTTCGTTACTAATCCCTTTCAGAACAAGGTTTACAGGCTCTGAATCTCTACAATCACATTTTGCAACGAGAAAATCGTGAAATAACAACCCTAAATCATGATTCTTGCCTGTTTTATAAGTTATTGTTGTTAAGCCTGTTGTTTTATAATAGAGAATTACTGTCGCAATTTCTTTTCCAGGCATTATGAAAAAGAACTTTTCTTGTGAGCCTGTAGGCACTCTATCATGAAGACTAACTTGGCTATTAATTGAGAGGAATTCAGCCAAATAAGACTCAAGATTTTCACGCTGTATTGCTAAACCATTTGCCATTACAACTTACCTTATTCTTGATTTTATTAATTAAAACAATTATATAATCAAGTTTAATGGAATTTTAGCAATAGATAAAAGATCAATATCAAATATATAACTTTCACCCCCCGTCCTTCTTCTTAGTGTGAACCCTACCGGAAGCACCCCAAAAGCGGTGAAGTGGAATTAGCAGTAGAACACCCTCAGGGAACGCACAAACGGCTTGTTCCGACAGTTTCCACGTAATGAGCATAAATACAAACCCATAAAAAATAAGAGCCCCTAATCACCGAAGCGATTAGGGATACACAACATCAGTGCAGAAAAGGTGAATACAACCAACACGCAACTTTGAAAATATAGCCTTTAGTAGTTGGTGTTAGACCATGAAGCCAGTCACCGCAACGACTCAAGCAAAAATCTCAATCCCTGTATTTAATGGTATATTGCCGTCACTCGCTGTGAGATTAGATATGTCATCATGCGCGTAACTATCACCACGATGCCAAGAAATAACAGCAATCGTTCCACTACATTGCTAACTACCATCTTTGAAATTAAAGCCTGATCCCTTATGGAATCAGGCTTTGAGAGTGGTAAGAGATACTAAGCAGCTAAGTTCATCGTATTATTGCTGTTGTATTCTTCTAGCATTTGAGTAGCTTCCTGCACCTGACCGGGGTGGAATACTTGATGTAGATCGACTGTTGGATACTGACGAACAAACCAAGAAAGCATGGGCAGCATTCGAGGCGTGATCGGTAGTATGGCTTCGTGTAGCTTACGCCCCTTGGCATTCAGTAGGTCTTTCTTAGTGATGTCATCAAAACCAGCCTCCCCAAACATCGCCACTAACTTGTCATAGTGACCACGTGGAGCACGTTTAGGCTGTTCTGGTACACCCCAATTCCCCTGAGTGATAGCACGTAGCATTTGTAGCTTAAAGATGCCCTCTGAGCCGTCTTCTAAGTATTTCAGCCCAGTGCCTTTCAGATAACAGCGAACCTTGTAAAAGTCCATCCAGTTATCCCAATCCTCCATCGTCTTCAAGCAATTATTTACACGCCACTCGTCGAAGAAAGTGCGAGCTGTTAATCCATCATCGACTGTATTCCATGGCACAGTATCGAACGATAGATGCTCCACTATCTCATCGGTAGCTGGGTGACGAACTTTCACCATACGAGGGTTTACGGGGCGGCGCTTAAAGTCCCAATCTAGATTCAACGTCTGTTCGGTATGAATAGTGACGAGATCCATTTCTTTAAGCCACATATCACGAGCAGAGGCCAAATGTTTACGCTTAACTTTCTGTCCGGGTTTTCGGTCTAAGAACAATTCAACCATCCATTGGTTTTCATCAACGCCTTTAGGTGGTTTAACACCAGCTTTAGCGCATACAGGTTTCGTATCACCTAATTCAGCTGTTAACTGACCACGAGTTTTCATAGAGACTATCTGTTTAGCATGATGTTTTAACTGCATCATATCTTCGCCACTTACTTCATCGCAGATCTTCTGAAAGCGTTGCGCTAATGGACCACTGAGAACTAGTTGGTCTGGTGTGGCATCAGTTAAAAACCCATCCGTTGTAGCACTAATTATCCGGGCTTCTTTTGGCAACCGAAGTATGACTTCTAGCATTGTGGCACGTACAAACCCCGTACAGTACGCACCATAATGCGCATTAGTTACTGGTGAGTATGGAATGTTCTTGTTCAAGCCTGTTGCTAGGTCAAAACCTTTAGAATTATTAGCCGCGCCTTGGAGGGTTTTACCGTACAGCGTGTTACCTATCAACTTCCACAAATGCGAATAAATCTCATTTTCCTCTAATTTATACTTTGCTCGTTGCTTACGAATGATTTTGGTGAAATCCTTATACATAGAAGTTGAACCTTCAACCCACGGTATGATCATTCCATGTAAGATCTCAATTTCACATCCGATATCATGCGCTAACTGGATCTCTGGTGAGGTAACGTATGTCTCCCCCTCCATAGGGTAATAAATACCACGAAGATCGGTACGGCAAGGCATTACAGGAAACTTGATACCTTCAGGGTGTTTAAATCGTACATACGCAAATCCCATCGTGTGGCCTAGATAGTCCTCAACCTTCTTCGACTCAAAAGTGTTTGCGTAATCATTTTTGAGGCAATTTACGAGGCTTGTGGTGTAAGCTCCACTAAGGTCATAATCGAAATAATCACCTTTTTCAGAAACCCCAAAGTACGCCCCAAAATTACAACCACCATAAAGTCCTGACACCGCCAGGTTATCGGTATACTCACGGCTCACTGTCTTGGCTATTTCTGTGGAGTTTCTAACGCTATTACTCTTAGCATGATAGTACTGATTCTTGCGCTTCTCGTACCCTAAGAAGTCATGCATATTCTCTGTACTTCCACAGGTATGTCGGAACAAAGAGACAGCAAAATTACCTAGTGTCGATGGTAAGCAATCCAACTCCAATCCAACATCTTCACGCATATCAGACAAGGCAAACTTCTGCATTTCTAGCCCATACTTCAACGCAATATCAGCATCTCGAATGGCGTATCGGTTGAAGAGAATCTTATCCTTACAATACAGTTCATCCATGCGCTCAATGGAATACGGTTCAGGTATAACCTCTTTCTTCACTCCCAGGAGCGCACCCAAATCGTCCAAGCTGGCCTTACTACTGAGTAATAAAGTATCGATGAAACGCACCTTAGTTTCGAAAGCATTATTGGATGCACTATAGAATCGCGTGTTTTCTATCTTGTACTTACTGCGACCTATCGATGATAGATCCATACCATAAGTGCCACGCCCAGATGCCACAGTTCCTTGAACCACGCTAAGCGAATTTTTATGATTTTTATTACAACGTCCGACATTCCAAAACTCTTCGAATGAGGCGATGTCAGCACGCATGAAATGTGCGTAGATAAAGGTATTCTTGGGCCATTCTGTGATAAACCCACGCGCCTTAGCTTTGATTAACAACTCTTGGATGAACTTATCAAAGCTAACCTTGTATCCTTTCTTAGCCAATTGTTTACGAAGACGCATTTCCTCTGCTTTCGATATATCTTTGTCTCGGCAATCCTTAATCAACTTAGCCATTTCAGTATCTTTTACACCACTGAATGACTTATCACCGACACGGATACTGTAGGAGTAACACAGAATATCGTTTTTTCCTGTTTCCTCGTTAAATACCCATTCTGAATCAATGGCAATATGGATCGTTTCACCACTACCACGAGTAGCCATCCATGGTGCAGAGCGAATACCTTTTAGAAAGTGCTTAATCTGTTTATCAACGGATTCAATTACCATCTTTCGTACAAGACCAACATCTTTATGATTACGTATCTGTGTATCGACAACAGCAGTATCAGCACCTTCAACGGCACTGATGATGAACTGTCCGATCTCTTTATCAGTTTCACGAGCAAGTTGGTATGAGGTTTTGTTTTCTGAATTGAGTGTGGTTGTCATCTTTTTAGCCTTATTTTCTTTAAATATAATAAGACGAAGTACACCCATTACCGGAACGTACTTCGTCGGCATTAATAGGCTGCATAAAGACTGGTATGTAATCGTGGGTAAAAATGGTGCGCCCTGATGGGACTGATGCTCAGAAGAGACTAGTGCAATAAATATCGGGTAATAATGTGCATATAGCAGTGGCGTGCCAGACCAAATTACGGCAAGTTATCCCTTACTTAAAACCGACCTTACGAGCCCAACACTTCACATATTTGATCAACTGTTTTCGACCAACAATGTCTGTTTTACCCTTTACTTTTATATCGTTATTGATACAAGTCTTAACGTATTTCATAAGATAAGCAGATTGAGGGATCAAGCCGTGCTCATCCTGATACTGCTCAACACAATAGCCAAGAAGACCAAGCATTGTTGCAGCATTACCACTTAGTTGTGCTTCTGTCGTTTCTTCGATGATGGTGATTAAATTTTTCATTTCTATATACCTTCTACTCAGTTAGTTTCTGTTGTTACATTTAAAATCTCAACCCAATCAGGCTGCGTAAATTTACCTACTGCATAGGCTTCAAGTGTGTCATGCAATACGTTAGCGACGCGCTCTCTCGTCTCTACTGTCGGAATTTCGATGAAGCCTAGGATCGCATCGCCTTCACTACGGATCACGATCCCTTTATGGTCTCGTCCAGAGTGTTGCTCTAGCGCCTCAATAGCAGAACAACGAACGTAATTTCCATTAATTAAGTGCAGTAATGGATTTTTAAACTTACACCCATGATCTACAACGGTTCGAACAAAAGCAGCTACATCTTCGGAGGTCTTACCCTGCTTATCACTAATAGATACATGATCAATTTGACGGCCAGATTTGTTCTGACAACTCATTGAGTTTTCACTAAGGTTGATACTCGCTACGTTAGAAAATGTCAGCGTGTTACCGCTAGGGGATTGCCCGATATTTTTTGTTTTATGTGCCATAACATTTACTCGCTTAATTGCTGAAAGAGCCCTAATCATAGCCATAAACAAAACACAATCAACCCCTACAAAATCAGCAGCTTAGCACCAACAGGGGATCCGAAAATAAGCTCTTAAACAACACGTTTTCGTTAACTTTTTTATCACAATATTTTGTGACTTCTTCAAGGCGTGAAATACCTGTCTTCAACATTTTCATTAACAAGTTAAAACGCATTGGTCTGAGTCAAAGGCGAGCTTTACCGATAAAAATATTTTCTGTTCAGATATGGAAATATCCACAAATGAGATCCACATCACACATTGAAACAAGGCAAACGTTACGAAAAAAGAGAGGAAGGCGGGCTTCACCACTCTTCCCTCCGAATTAATCAGGTTTTCCAACTACGGCACCAATCAAACCACCCACTACGAACCCAACAGGCAACGCTGCCGGATGTGGTATCCGTGATGCCAACATTAATCCAATGGCACTACCTTTCTTAGCACCATCAAGACTCAAATCGATTTCAATTTTAGTTGGCTGATCTTTTATATGGTAATAGGCTGCCATAACATTTTTCTCCAAATTCATTCTCCTTGTTGCACATATGAAAAGAGCGATACCAGTAATGGCATCGCCCTGTAGAAACTTCTTGCTGTGAGTCTGGGTCATTAATCTGATGAGTGATTACTCTCAGTACACCCCAAATTGATGCTGTATGGAGAGCATTTCATGGTTATTCCGATGTGAAGATAAATACAATTCTGCCGTTATTGCTCAAAGAGTTCGGCTTTATAACGGGTATTAGTAATTGTTTTTTTACTGGCAAGGAGTGTTCATCTTGATGTATTCGGTGAAATATTTAACGCCAGTCGCTAGGGTGAAAATAAAGGACTGCATGTAGTAGGCACTAACATCGTACTGGGTAGACTCAAACAACATCATGCAGCATTAATAATGGTATCCCTGACCATGACTTGATGATGGATGATTGCGCCACCATCACGGACACACGCCAAGTTGAAGCAACAGTACTCAATTATCCTGAGTCAACCAAGTAGATTCCACCGCTCGTTATTAGCATAGTAATTAGCAATGAATCAAACATGACTAGGCTTACATCGTCAGGCTTTCATAATGAAGCCACCGGACGACTGTACTAGGCTAACCTTCCGTAAAATTGCCATAGTAGAGTCAGATTGACGTTAGTTATACGAAATAACAGAACGGATAAAATTCGATGAATCACGAACCGATACGCCATATCGAAAGGTTCAAAATGGGCTTGTTTTTTAGCGAACGCTAATAAACACATAAATAAGGCCGTGAGGGCGTCCGATTTAATAGATTTTAGATATACCTAATCCTTCTCCGAACTGGAATCCAATCCGGTAATTTAACCATCCGACATAGGGTCACTTTCACATTACCGAGACGAATTTCTCTCCCATTGCCACCGACGCAATGGGAGTTTCCATCAGTCCATATTCGTTCCAACTCGGTACAACGGATGTGCAAAACGTGAGTTTCGTTTATCAGTTAAGCCAACCAACCTCATCACTCGTTACTACACCTGAACTAATGGACAAGCCACAAAACCAGAATCATTTTCCCTTACCAGTTCCGGTACCCTTCTTGTCCATCAGAACGCACTTTCTTCTATGCCTCCTCAATCGATACTTTTATTTCATCGAAGCAGTCCATAGATAAAGAGTTAGTTGCATGATACTGACTTGGTAGCTAAAGCTCGCAGATCAGCTTTAACTTGCTCATATACCTTTGAATGCCTATGAAGGAAGACGTTATCGGGGACAGGTTCGAGAATTGACAGGGTACGCAAAATGGCTGACATAAAGCCGGAATTATTAGAGCTACCTCCAGACATAACTGTTTTGAGAATACCGGATTTCATGGTTTTGTCTTTCTGCTGATCCAGTAAGGTAAAGATATCTTCCAACTTGCACCACAACTTTGAATGCAATCCCGATCCAGAGTTGCCAGCTATCCTGATGTACAGTTCCTTTTCATCTTCATGCAGGGCGATTTCATAGAACAGAAAGTCCTTAGATTTCGGACTTAACTTCGGGCTTTTACCCTTCTTCACCACCACAAAGGGATCTGATTCAGGTAACGTCTTATCTTCCTTGTCATTGGAAGCTTTCACCACTTTATCGTTTTTAAGTTCAACAACTTCTTGGCTCATACAAACTCCGCTTACTCTGCTTGTTCTTTCAATACTCGGATTGGATGCGTGTCGCTGCTCATTGGTCCCAGAACGTAACAACCACTACCCTCGTCTGTATGAACACTTAAGGCCAGCAAATGGGGACAGCTCTCGTCATTAAGCAGGAGAACAAATTCAGGGTTAGCAATGGCGTAACACAACAATATGTCGAGTTCTTCATCTATCTCAGCTAAGTCATGATCGGTATCACTCTGCTCGATCAAAATCAGACGGGTGGAAACTTCCTCCCAAAACTCTTGCGCCTGATGTACATCACCAGACCACGGTTCAAGAATATGCGTCATTAATTGCTTCTTTACCGTTGAGGGCAAATTAAGTTGTTCAACCTCGGCAATATATTTGATCACCTTCATTCGATATCTCCTAATGGATTCCAGATACAAAAATGCCCCTGATTAGTGCTAACTAATCAGGGGCAACTCCTATTACATTTATATCTGTTCCTAACCTACTTTATATCGGGTAGAGTCAGTTTCTCACTGGCCTGCTCAACCATAGCAGACAAGGCATTAGATCCACGTTCTAATGCTTCTGTTGAAAATTTCCGGTAGTAAAGTGTACTCGCCATATCAGCATGATTCAGAACACGTTGGACAGAGGCGATATCCATTCCTGAGTTCAGCAAGTTACTCGCCACCGAATGCCTCGCCGAATGGAAGCACAGATCAGTGCCATCAATACCAGCGCGTTCCAGTATCAACTTAAAGGCTTTTCGTGGTGGTGAGATATGTGTGCCCTCTCGACTACCAGGAAACACATACGGATTGCCAGGCTGTTTTAATTCTCTAAGTTCATAAAGCAATTCCAGCATTAGGTTAGAAAGGAAAACTTGGTGTGATTTTTTATTCTTGGTGTTTTTTATGAATAACATCCGTTTATCCAAATCAACGTCATCCCATCGACGCTCTAACAATTCAGATATGCGACAACCAGTTAACCACAACATTGCTATCAGGTTACCTTTCACCTTGCAGTAATAGGTACGAGCCACTTTGATTAGCAATGCCGTTTCTTCCACATTTAGATATCGTGTACGAGCGTTATTTTCAGGTAACAAGCTAACCTTGGTTGAATGGTTCACAGTGTCTAGTACTTTAGCTGAGAGTGAGCAAAATCCTTTGACGAGCGCAATCACACGGTTATTAGTCGCAACAGAATACGGCTTACCTTTATAAGTTTCAGTAGCAAGGTGGGATTGCAACTTCATGATGGCGTGTGCTGATAGCCTGTCCATCGAAATCTTGTAGAGTGGCTTACATCTTAAAAAACGTGTTTCATCATCCTTCCATGACTTCTTCCGTGTCTTAGCCCAAGGTAAATAAGTCTCATGGAAAAAGGTATACACATCAGGCATCACCAAAGCAGAACGAGAATCCCGTTCAATCTTGGGATCAATACCATCAGCGATCTGCACCTTTAGTTTTCGCGCTTTCTGCCTTGCTTCCTCCACAGAAAGGTCAGGCCAGCGTCCAAGAGAAATGCTTGCTTTACGTTTAATAACTGGCGAAATATAACGCAACAGGAACCTGCGATTCCCAGTACGACCAACCAGAATGCGCAACCCAATTACAGATAGGTCTGAACACTCAAGATCATTGCTTCGAGATTCTTGGGGGTTACTTTTTAATGCCTTTATAGCAGATGTCGTGAAATGGAATTGTTTTTTCATAACTAACTCACATGATTACCATAACCATATGAATTAATATAAATTTTCACATTTTGGCTTTACGGGTGATGCAAAGCCCATCATTAAGGACACCAAACATGATAAGCAACCAGTTTTTCAAATATGTCCAACTACTACATGAAAAGTACACCAGAAAACCCGAATACAACCTTTTCAGTGTATTGAGATCTGAATCAGATGAAGTCAGGTTGCATTCAAGGTTCCTAGCTGATCTGCTCAATCCAAATGGAAGCCACAGCCATCACGACACCTTCCTTAAACTCTTTTTAAAACGCTTAAAAGAAAGTCTTCAGGTCGAACTCACACAAGAAGTGACAGTAGACACCGAATATAAAAACATAGACATCCTGATCCGTAGCGGAAAAACAGCAATCGTAATTGAGAACAAGATCTACGCTTCAGACCAAGACAAGCAACTATCGAACTACTATCAAAAAATGAAAGATGAGGGATACAAGAATATCAAGCTCATCTATTTAACTCGAACAGGCTATGAACCTAGTGACCAAAGCACGAAAGAACTGCCTGACAAAGTTAAAGAGAAAGATCTTACCCTAGTCAGTTACGAACATGACATCTACGACTGGGTTACACGATGTACTGAAATCGCTGCCAGAGATGCTCCTTTACGTGAAGCATGTATTCAATATCTAGACGTCATTAGCAAGATCACCAACAAAATTGAGAGCCAAGATCATATGGACAAACTTAAAGCGTTACTGCTCACAGACAACAACATGGCAAGACTCCCTGACCTTTTCAGCGCATACAATGAAATACTGACTGACTTACAACTCGACATATGGAACAAGATTGCGGAAGGAATGAAACGTGAATTTGGTGAACTATGCGATAACTCAGTCACGATACAGGATTTCCCAAGAGATCTTGTCAGAAACTATGTTGAGAATAAGCGAAGCTCAAAGTATCACAACATCAATGTAAAACTGGATGGCTACAAAAAGACATATATCCTCGTAGAACAAGATCACTACATTTATTTTGGAATCCACTGCAAAAATGGTTCTACTTCCCAAGAATATAAAGACATTGCCAAAAAAACAAAAAACTTCATAAACTCATATAGATGGAGCTCAATGCCAATAGCTATACATGCAGAACCTCAAATAAATTTTAAGAATCTAACACCAGAAAATCTTAGCTACCTAGCGATAGAAGCTAACAGACAGAGCTATGCAGACTTTATCGTTAACATGCTTAAAGAGATTACAGTTACTTTAAAACAGCAGTCATAGTTAAGAGCAGATCCCGTAATACATTGATATGACTGTATTCGGACGTAAAACTCAGACAGACATTATGGCAATGTATATTGTCGTCATTCACGTTACGTTTAGCATCACAATCTCACAGCTAATCATCACGAGAAGGCAAAGAAATGATAATGACAGCACTTCTACACTGCCATAATCAGGGTTTGAGATTTACCCCAACCAATTGAAATATAGATTATAAAGTGAAGTTAGCCATACGAATGTTTGTTGTTCCGCGTTATTGTAATGCTGAATAATCTAGTTGAGTTGCCGCATTCAGAAGGAGATTAAAACCTATGGGATTCTCAGATCTTGAAAAATTGAAACAGTTAAGTTGGTATACCACGGTCCCCTTACTGGTGTTTGCATGGGTTCTACAAGATAAAGTTTATCTGGATCCTGAATTCTTGACCGTACTAGGCGGGGTTTCTATCGTCGGATCTTACTTTATAAAAGTAATTGGTATTTTGGGAATTTCTTATATTGTGTGGCTAGGGTTGGTTTCCAGAATGGGAGATATGGACAATCTCTTCACCATGCTACTTGCAACCTTCATCTTGTCCGTTGCTGGCGTAGGTTTCGGCATTAGTTTAATGAAGCCCTCGGATATTACCTTGAATTTTAATATGTTTTGGTTTCTAGGCTTTGGATCTATCGCATTTAATCTTTACCAGATGCTTACTGCAAAGGTGGAAAGTACAGAGCAAGATCGGAAAACGGCTTCTGTCGAACCCAATTCGTCACGCTAATCACGCGCGCAGTACATCGTGACCGGATATGGACCATACCTGTGCCAGCAATCTATGAAAGTAGTTCGTTGGCAATATTCAATCTAGGTAGACGCAAGCACAATTTGTGGCTGTATAGCTCACCACTGATTTTTCACAGGTAGACCATGTATCGACCGGAGATTTGTTTTTCAGGCTATGAGAGGTGATTCTGATGGGATTTATGAGTAGGTTTTATGTGGGAGATTTGAAAGTGATTATTTTTCATAACAGTAGATACTAAAAAGCCCCAACCGAAGTTGAGGCTTTCTATATCCCCTAAGGGAAAATGTGGCAGGGGGTGGAGAGATTCGAACTCCCAACACTCGCTGTTTCGGTATTAAGGGGATCCGCTGCTCTGCCAATTGAAGCTATACAACGAAAAAAGCCCCAGCATTACTGCTGAGGCTTTTTCTAAATCTGGCAGGGGTGGAGAGATTCGAACTCCCAACACGCGGATTTGGAATCCGCTGCTCTGCCAATTGGAGCTACACCCCTATTAGTTATTTTAAAGACTTAACTCTGTCTAAATAAGTGGCGGAGCGGACGGGACTCGAACCCGCGACCCCCGGCGTGACAGGCCGGTATTCTAACCAACTGAACTAC
>NZ_NOIF01000148.1 GCF_002265265.1 Photobacterium sanguinicancri | reverse complement strand
ACCTTATATAAAATCGTTTGATTATGATACCTGTTCTAAAACGTCCTTTGTAAGGCTGGCTAGAGCTGTGTTACATAACTATAACATTTTAATTTGCGACGACTCACCGTTAGTGCACCGAACAATGGCCCGTTATCTAAGTGCTATTGAGAACGTAGTTTTGCATTACGCATTAAATGGAAAAGAGGGGCTTGAGTGCTTACGTCATCATAATATTGATCTCTTGTTTCTTGATCTAACTATGCCTGTTATGGATGGTTATACATTACTAGAATCGTTACCTGTGAATGAATATGGCACAGAGGTCGTTGTATTGTCGGCTGATGTTCAAAAGCAGGCGAAAGCTCGGTGCAAAGCATTAGGCGTTGAGCGTTTTATGAGTAAACCTTTTGAATCATGTGAGCTTTTTGAGAATTTAAACCGTTTAGGCATAACATTGCCACTACAACAATCGCCACTGCAACAAAAGGTGACTTCTCCCCGCGAGGAAAGTAGTTATATTGAAGTGTTTAGAGAGGTTGCTAATGTCGCATTAGGGCGAGGTGCCGCTATTATTTCTGATCATTTAGGGGAATTTATTACTATGCCGTTACCTGTTGTTGCCACAACAGAGGCGAGCAGTTTAGCTATGACGCTTAATGAACTCCGAGATAATGAAAACGCAATTGCTATTTCACAGCGTTTTGTTGGTGGGGGAATTTATGGTGAAGCGCTTGTCCGTTTGCATGGTAAAGATATTGCGGTGTTTGGTGAGCGATTGGGTTTTAGCCAAGTTGATGAACACACCAATGAAGTTGTGATTGATATTGCGAATTTAATGGTGTCTTCATTTCTCGGTGCATTGACCGAACATATGAATATTCCCTTCTCTGTACGTCAACCCATCGTCTTAGAGGAATATATGCACTGGAACGACAATACAAAAAGTGCAGCTACGGTGTATTCCACGATTGAATATGGTTACCGAGCCGAATCGTTAGATCTTGATTGTGATGTATTGTTCTTGATGGACAGTAGTTCAACGCCGGTCATAAAAAAAATAATGGAAACCCTACATTGAACCAGATGAACCTTGCTGATTTTCACTTAACGCTACAGGTGATGGATAATATAGATGCTGGTGTTGTGATCCTTGATCGTAATTATACTGTCATTGCGTGGAATACCTTCATGCAAGCCTATAGCGGTATTAATACAGATCGTATCATGGGGCAGAACTTATTCGATGTGGTTGATGACCTACCTAAAGCGTGGTTAAAAAACAAAATTGAATCCACATTCAAATTACGTATGCGCTCTTTTACTAGTTGGGAAGATCGACCTCAGATTTTCAATTTCCAGAATTTTAGCCCGATCTCTGGTGGTTCTTGTTTGATGTATCAGAACATGACATTAACACCACTGAAGGCGCTAAGTGGCGAATATAGCCATGTTTGTATGACTATCACTGATGTTTCTGACATTGCTAAAAACAAAACGCATTTACGAGAATCTAATGAGCAGTTAACGCACTTGAGTATGACAGATCGCCTTACTCAACTTTATAACCGAGGCCACTGGGAAAGCTGCCTACTTGAAGAGTTTGATCGCTGCCGTCAACTGCAACAACCCGCGACATTGATTATGTTTGATATTGACCACTTTAAAAAAGTGAACGACACCTATGGGCATGTGACAGGGGATGGCGTCATTCGTACTGTTGCAAGCCTGCTAAGAAGAACTAAGCGTCAAAGTGATATTGCTGGTCGATATGGTGGCGAAGAATTTGGGGTGATTTTACCCAATACAACCGCAGATATGGGATTGTACTTTACGGAACGGCTTCGTGATCGTGTTCAGAGTGCAGCCGTTTCGGTAGATGTACGTTCGATTAGTGTGACGATCAGCTTGGGAGTCAGTGAGTGGCACTCAGGATTTCGAACGTATGAGGCTTGGTTAGAAAATGCCGATAATGCGTTGTATCAATCAAAACAAAATGGACGAAATCAAACGACAGTATCAAACTCGGCAGCCTTAGAGCGCGCGGTGATGGCATCGTCTTAATTGTTTAGCTTATAAGTATTGCTTAATCGTGGGGCTAATGGGTTAAAACAGCACCCAAGATTTGATATACAGCAACAAGATGAAGTAATGGGATTGAAATTCTCTCTCTTCTATTTAGAATTGACCCAATTGTAAATAATGTGAAGAACGAATATGGTTGTTGAATCTGAAGGTTACTTGGCGCTGATAGAATATTTTACCGAGCACCTGTCGTTATTCGAAAATGTGAATACGGATACTTGTACTGAAACAGTTGAAGATGTTGTGACTGATATGGTGGCATCTAATCTGATGGTCGTATTTAGTCAGAATCCAGATATAGAGCAAGACTTACGTTTTAAATTGATGAAAGAAGCGGATGCGGTTGTTGAAGATTTAAGTGAAGTGCTTGCAGGTGCATGGACTCGCTGTCCGACCAATGAACAAATTACTTTCCTTGAAGACTATGTCGGTCTGGTAAAAAATCTATTTGATAGCGCGATTAGTCAGTAGTCTCGGTAGATAAACAAAAAGGTCAATGAAGGGTGGAATTGGTTCCACCTTTTTTATTGCCTGCTATTTCACTCTACAGCTTATTCGCGAGATGAAGCGCGACAATAGATGTCGCGATTAAGAAACAAACCCAGCCACGATTAAAATGGGATTAATGCAGGTGCAGTATACCATCAGATAAAATAGTGCTATTGCAACTTGGCTCAACGCCAGTACAATGCTGGCGTTTTTTCGTTTAAGGTTAACTGCAATATGCGCATTCACGCTGTCCATGAACTCTATGAAGAACGTCTTGCACGTTCGACCCGCCCATTCCTTGCCCGTGGTGCTAAAGTGGAACGCTGTCGCCACTGCATGTTGCGTCCTCATTTATGTATTTGTAGCCATAAACCTGTCATTGAATCGAATGCAGCCTTTTTGCTGGTTATGTACGATGACGAAGTGTTGAAACCAAGCAATACCGGTCGTTTGATTGCTGATTTATTCCAAGATACATTTGCTTATATTTGGTCGCGCACTGAACCTAATGCTGAAATGCTGACGTTATTAGATGATCCGCAATGGCAGCCTTATGTGATTTTTCCTGAAGAATACGCGACTCCAGAAAGGGTAGTGAGCAAAGTACAGCTAGAAGAAGGCAAACGTCCGCTTTTCATTATGCTTGATGGTAGTTGGGCTGAAGCAAAAAAAATGTTCCGTAAAAGTCCGTACCTTAATAAATATCCCGTGATGTCTATTAGCCCTGATAAACCGTCGCGCTACACCGTACGCGTTGCCTCTAAAGACAATCAACTCGGCACGGCAGAAGTTGCTGCTCGTATTATTGATGTATTTGGTGAGCAAAATAACGCAGAGACATTAGATTTGTGGTTTGATGTATTTCGTGAGCACTACATGACAGGTAAAATGAATAGACAGTTGCCTGATGCGAAAGCCTTGAATGACTTGAAAATGTACCAATCGCAGCAAGCATAATCGTATTTTTTCAATATGTTAGTGCATGAATGTCGTACATTTATTCACCGAGACTACTGTGATAACGTTAAATTTTAGGGCTTACCAATCAAAAAATGTAATAACTTGCTGTTTCTTTCAACAAACGCGAGCCGTTACTAAGGAATTGCCACTTAAATTAGGATTACATCACAGTCTGTAGGTGTAGAAGTATGGATAATTTTTTCAATTTGATTTTTTGATTAATTTTTCTTGGGAGAACAGGATGTACTACGGTTTCGATGTTGGTGGGACTAAAATTGAATTTGGCGCGTTTAATGAAAAATTAGAACGTGTAGCGACAGAGCGCGTACCAACGCCAGGAGATGACTACGAAAAGTTAGTCGATACCATTGTTGAATTGATCAATAAAGCAGACAAAGAATTTGGCTGTGAAGGACTTGTTGGAATCGGCTTACCGGGAATGGAAGATGCGCGTGATGGTTCAGTTCTGACTTCGAATATCCCAGCGGCAAAAGGCCGTTTTTTACGTAAAGATCTTGAGTCTAAGCTTGGTCGCGGTGTAAATATCGATAATGATGCGAACTGTTTTGCGCTATCGGAAGCGTGGGATGAATCGCTACAAGGCGAAAAATCAGTCTTAGGTCTGATTTTAGGTACTGGTTTTGGTGGCGGTTTAGTTTATAACGGTCACGTATTTTCAGGCATGAATCATGTCGCGGGTGAGCTAGGTCATACACGTATGCCTATCGATGCGTGGTTCCACCTGGGCGACAAAGCACCGCTGTTTACGTGTGGCTGCGATAATAAAGGCTGTATCGATAATTACCTATCTGGTCGTGGTTTTGAACTGCTATACGCCCACTATTACGGTGAGAAGCTAAAAGCGATTGATATTATTAAGAACCACGAAGCGGGTGAAGAAAAAGCGGTTGAGCACGTTGATCGTTTCCTTGAGCTGCTTGCGATTTGCTTAGCGAATTTGTTTACAGGCCTTGACCCTCACGTGGTCGTTTTGGGTGGTGGTCTATCTAACTTTGAGCTTCTATACCAAGAGTTGCCAAAACGTATATCTAAGCATCTATTGTCTGTTGCTCGTGTGCCTAAAATCATTAAAGCGAAACATGGCGATTCAGGCGGTGTTCGTGGTGCTGCATTCTTAAATATCGCTTAATCTGTTTTTGATAGCGATATAGCTCCGAAGCCTAAGTTAATAGGCTTCGGATATTTCCTTTCTGCTATTTCTTCTCTTATCTCACGCTGTTACTATGCGCGCTCTTCAACATAGTCACAGGTAAACATAATGTCATTTCACGCTTTGGAACTTCATCCTCAGTTATTGAAAGCAATAGACGAGCTCGGCTTTCAAACGCCTACGCCAGTACAGCAACAAGCCATCCCTCACGTACTTGCAGGTGAAGACATTATGGCTGGAGCGCAAACAGGGACGGGTAAAACCGCAGCCTTTGGCCTACCTTTATTGCATCAAATGCTAGAAAACCCAGCACCAGTACAAGCGGCAGGCCGTCCAACAGTACGTGCATTGGTATTAACACCTACGCGTGAATTAGCCCAGCAAGTATTCGACAGCTTGGTGACTTACAGTAAATATACTGAATTAAAAATGGCTGTGGCTTATGGCGGCACCAGCATGAATGTTCAGGTTAAAGCTTTGCAGGCTGGTGTGGATATTCTGGTTGCGACACCTGGACGCTTGCTCGATCATGCCCACGTGGGTACGGTTGATTTATCTAAAATTGAATACTTTGTGCTTGATGAAGCCGATCGCATGTTAGATATGGGGTTCATTGTTGATATTAAACGCATTATGAGGCGCATTAAGCACGATCGTCAGACTTTATTTTTCTCTGCTACCTTCGGTAAGCAAGTTAAAGATTTGGCTTATTCCATTCTTGAAGAACCGACGTTAATTGAAGTGACACCATCGAATAGTGCAGCTGATACGGTTGAGCAAATTGTTCACCCAGTTGATAGGCACCGTAAGCGTGAATTACTGTCTTATTTGATTGGTTCGCGCAACTGGCAGCAAGTATTAGTGTTTACACGCACTAAGCAAGGCTCTGATGAGTTAGCAAAAGAGCTAGGCCTTGATGGTATTAAAGCGGCTTCAATTAATGGTGATAAAAGCCAAGGTGCACGTCAGCGTGCTTTAGAAGAATTTAAAACGGGTAAAGTCCGTGCATTGATTGCGACCGATGTTGCTGCGCGTGGTTTGGATATTGAACAGCTTGGCTACGTGGTGAATTTCGATATGCCATTTAAAGCTGAAGATTACGTTCACCGTATTGGTCGTACTGGTCGTGCTGGGCTGACAGGCCGTGCTGTTTCATTGATGAGCGTTGATGAAGAGCCTTTGCTACGTGCTATTGAAGATTTGCTGGATAAGCGTCTGCCGCAAGAGTGGCTTGAAGGGTATGAGCCTGACCCAACAATTAAGCCGCCTGACCATTTACGCCGTGGCCGTTCATCTGAAAAACGTCGTGCGAAAGCGAAATCTAAAATTCATAAGAATCGCGGTCGAAATTCAGCAAGACGATAACTATCTTATTGCCCACCTTTCCCATAAAAAAGCCAGATTAATTCTGGCTTTTTTTCGAATATTATCGACTACGTTGCATATTAATTATTGAAGCGAAATTAGATCTTGTTGCTTATTAAGTGGTTTGTTAATTTATTACAAGTGATATTAATAACGGTCTAAAGAATGGTCACAGCAAGAATGCATCGGTTATCAATTGTGTTTTTAGTGAGTATTTCGGTATTTGCGATGACTTGGCATTACTTAGGTGGCGCTGATCGTCAATTAGTGATTACACCTGAAATCGCAGAATATAAAGCCATTGATGATAAAAGCCAGGGCGGAGCCTCGGTGACGGACATCACAATATCCCCTGATCAAACGATATTAACCTGCCAGATCGTGAACCAAGCTAAATGGCCTTTTTGTGAAATTGCAATTGATTTAGTATCTAATAATGAGGGGATTGATCTTAGCCGTTTTCACTCTATTGGGATTGATGTTGATTATTTAACGCCCGTTAAAAATGAACGCTTACGTGTATACCTGCGTAACTATGATCCGAGCTATTCCTCGCCTGATGATCCTGTATCTCATAAATTTAATGCTATTGAATTTACTCCGACAGTAGAAAGAGATCTTCAAGTTATTCCTTTACGATCTTTTCAAGTATTGTCGTGGTGGATTGCGGATTATAGTGTGCCGATTGAAAAATCTGGCCCTCAGTTTAACCACGTGACCTCCATTGAGATAGCGACGGGTAGCTATGTTCAAGAGGGAAAATATACTATTCAGCTTAATAAGCTCGTTTTTTATGGTAAGTGGATATCTGAATCGAATTTAGTGAAGTTATTACTGCTACTGTGGTTGGTGTTTGCCATTATCTACTTGGTATCTGAACAATTACAGCTACGCAGTGTTTTGTCTGAAATACGCGAGAAATCATTACGCTTACGTAAAGCGAATCGCCACTTATTTAAAAAAGCGCAAGCGGTTGAAGCTTTAGCGTACACGGATGCTTTAACTGGCGCTAAAAATCGTAATGTGATTGAAGGGTATTTATCTGAGCTGGTGGATAATGCGAAGGTAAATATACAACCATTCTCCGTTATTTATGTCGATATCGATCACTTCAAATCAATCAACGATAATTTTGGTCATGAAACGGGCGATGAGGTACTGCGATGTTTTGTTGCCTTAATTAATCAACGGATCCGAAAGTCTGATGTATTGGTGCGCTGGGGTGGTGAAGAATTTATTCTATTTTGCCCAGCTACGACCCTTGAAGGGGCTGTGGGCTTAGCGGAATTACTACGTAGTATTGTTGAAACCTACCATTGGCCAAGTGCAATGTCAGTGACTGCTAGCTTTGGCGTTGCTCAGTTAGAAAATGAAAATATTGATGAAGTGATAAAGCGAGCTGATAAGGTTCTGTATTTGGCCAAACAAAATGGTCGAAATTGCGTTATGAGTAAAGCCGTTGTATAAGCACCCCATAACGAGATTATTATGGGGTGTTTTTATTTTGGTTTTTACATTTTAACGACGAGTACAGTGCTTAATTGATTTTTCGAGTAAGTCTTTTGCTGATTGCTCGCAAGGGGGTAATTCAGCCGTCGGTTCATTGATTGGTGTAACACGCGGCCCCCACTGGATCACACTTGCCCCCCAAGTTAGTCCTGCGCCAAATGCGGCGGATAAGATCTTACTGTTAGGCGTAATACGGCCTTCTTCTACTGCTTCACATAAGGCAATAGGCACGGTTGCTGCTGAAGTGTTGCCGTATTTGTGAATGTTGATGAAGGCTTTATCCAATGGGATTTTTGCGTGATCACACAAGGCTTCAATGATGCGTTTATTTGCTTGATGGGGGATTACCACATCAATATCGTCACTGCTTAACGCTGCGCGTTCTAATACTATCTTGGCTGCAGCGCCCATGCCTCGAACGGCACGGCGGAAAATATCACGACCAACGAAGTCAAATGCAAAGTGGCCAGCATCGGGGTTAAATCGGTCCATTGAGGTGCCGAAATCTGGAATAGCGAGTACATCACGACCTTCTGCATCACAACCAAGTTGTGCTTGCAGCAAGCCTGTCGGCTTATCCGTTTTACTCAGAACCACAGCACCTGCGCCATCACCAAATAATACCGCAGTATCGCGTTGGCTCCAGTCGAGATACCAGCTTAATCGCTCTGCACCTATCACGAGTACATGTTGGTAGTTTCCTGCTTGAATCATGCGTGTTGCCGTTTCTAAACCGTATAGAAAGCCCGTACAAGCTGCATTCATATCAAAAGCGGCCGCTTTGGTCGCCCCTAAATCTAGTTGTACTTTTGAGGCAATATTGGGGATCAGCGTATCTGGTGAGCAGGTCGCGACAATGATTAAATCAATGTCTTTTGCATCTAAACCTGCTGTTTGTAATGCGCGTGCTCCTGCGATTTCTGCAAGTTTAGAGGTGTCAACATGGCTAATACGACGAGATTGAATACCAGTACGTGTTTGAATCCATTCATCGCTGGTATCAACAAATGTGCTTAATAATTCGTTATTAAGTTCAGCGGGAGGTAGGCATTTACCCCAACCTGTAATTTCTGCGTAATACATCTAGCGTTGTACCTTCTCATTATTGTTATCTCTTTTTATAGTACCCCTAGTAAACAGATGTGCAATGTCAAAGCCTCTAAATGCTAACAATGCCACAGACTTAAATGAAAAGGAGTTGTGGGCTGTTTAAAACATCAACGTTGTAAACCTCGTTATATCTATGAGGCATAAGTGTATAATACAGAAGGAAGATGATTGGTGCTGATACTCTCGTCAGTAACGATTATCAGCGTAGTAAAGTAAAAGGGTGTAATAATACAATGATCAAATTTGCAGTAATTGGCACAAACTGGATTACCGACACTTTCATTGAAGGTGCCGTTGCTAGCGGAAAAATGCAACTATCGGCAGTGTATTCTCGCACTCTGGAAACAGCGGAAAGCTTTGCGGAAAAATACAGCAATGTTGTTTGTTTCGATGATATTAATGCGTTAGCAAGCAGTGACATTATTGATGCTGTATACATTGCTAGCCCTAATTCATTACATGCAGAGCAAGCAGCTTTGTTTATTAAACAAGGTAAGCATGTGATTGGCGAAAAACCATTGGCATCGAATATTGCTCAAGTTGAAGAACTTGTTGAATTGGCTCAACAACATGATGTTGTGTTATTTGAAGCAATGAAAACACCTTACACCCCTAATTTTACTGCACTACAGAAAGCACTGCCCAAAATAGGCAAGTTACGAAAAGTGCATCTAACGTACTGCCAATATTCATCACGCTATCAAAAGTATTTGAATGGTGAAAATCCAAATACCTTTAATCCTGCATTTTCAAATGGCTCATTGATGGATATTGGTATTTATCCGCTAAGTGCCGCTGTTGCTTTGTTTGGTGAGCCCTACAGTTTTACGGCACAAGGTGCGATGTTACCTTCAGGCGTTGATGCGCACGGTACCTTAGTTTTACATTACCAAGATTTTGATGTGACGATAGCTCACTCTAAAGTGAGTGATGGCGTGATCCCAAGTGAACTACAAGGTGAGCAGGGGACGATTACGGTACAAGGTATTTCTGAGTGTTTAGCGGTAGAACTTCACCGTAGAGATGAACCAGTGTTGACCTTGTCTGTCGACCAAGTTCCCAATACCATGCAGTATGAAGCCGAAGTTTTTGCTGGATTAGTGGCGAACAAAACCATCATGCATGAGGGTCTTAATCGCTCTCGTATTGTCAGCAATATCATTACTCATGCACGTGGGATTATTGGTGTTCGTTATCCTGCTGATGATGCTTAAATAGCACTAGCGAGATAGACATTAAGCATAAAAAAGAAGCGACCGTTTGGTCGCTTCTTCTGTTACTCACTAATTTTATTTCAAGCTAGGCTTACCAGAATAGATAAGCGAAGGTGGATAGGGCGCCAATACAAGCAATGTTGAGGTAGATACCGGCTTTCATCATTTCGCTTTGTTTTATGTGACCAGACCCAAATACAATGGCGTTTGGTGGTGTCGCTACTGGCAGCATGAAGGCACATGAGGCTGCAACTGCAATCAGTGCAGATAGAATCACAGGTGAGACACCAAGCGCTTCAGCAACGGTGGCAAACACAGGTACTAAAAGCGCAGCACTGGCTGTGTTACTCGCAAATTCTGTCAGGAATACCACAAAAGCGGCAACAACAAGGATGGTGAAGAATAAGCCTGCTTGCTCTAGGAAGCCACTTAGGCTGTGCGCAAGGAATACACTCGTGCCCGTTGCTTTTAAAACGTTACTTAGACAAATACCACCACCGAACAGTAACAACACACCCCAGTCAGTTGATTTCTCAATGTCTTTCCAAGCAACAACACGTGATGCGCCAAGCAGGACGATTGCACCTAAAGCAACCAGCGTATCGAACTTACTGAAACCACCTAGGAAAGCGTTGATTGGTTTGCTGAAAATCCAGCATGAGACTGTCAGTGCGAAGATTGCTAGCGTGATAAGTTTACCGTTACTCCATTCTACTGGTTTGTGGTCTAGCTCAAAGGTGTGGTTTAGGTTTGGTTTCAGCATTACGTACAGAAGGAACACTGTGATTGGAAGTAAAATGAGCGCAATCGGTAAGCCAAATGCCATCCACTCTGTAAAGCTTAACCCTACTTCAGCGGCTGCAATCGCATTCGGTGGGCTACCTACAACTGTCGCGATACCACCAATACTTGCACAGTAAGCTAAGCCAAGCAGAACAAACACATAAGTGCTACGTTCACTTTTTGCGTTAACTTTATTTAGTACGCCTAGCACCAGCGGGAGCATCATGGCTGTTGTTGCTGTATTACTGATCCACATCGATAAGAATGCCGTCACACCAAATAACATGAAGACAGCGACAGACATACGACCTTTAGCGATTAGTAGTACTTTGTCAGCAATGGCTTTATCGAGTTCTTGTTTATGAAGCGCAGCGGCTAGCGCGAAACCACCAAGAAACAGGAAAATTATCGGGTTTGAGAAGTTGCTCAATGCTTGTGGTGTTTGGAAAATACCAAATCCAACGGCCAAAATGGGCACTAAAATGGCAGTGATACTGACATGCACAGCTTCTGTTAGCCAAAGTACTGCGACAAATACAAGAATGCTTAGACCGACGACAACATCTTTTTCAAAGGGTAGGGTGTTGAACAAAATAGCGAATAAGGCGATATCGGCAAGTAATATCATGCTATTTCGGTCAAACAGCCACTTTTTTAGAGTGAGAGTTAAGGCTGTCATGATTTCTTCCTTTTTCATATGGATTGCTTCGTGCAATGTGGATCGTTGTAGTATGGCTAAATGTTACACCTTCAGAATCCAATGTTAATAGCTTGGTGCTCATATGTTGCTCATCTAGCAAGGGGATGACTAAAACTGTGAGGCTATTAATTAGGAATGTGTAGAAAACCACACACGTTTTAATGTGTTACAGCATTAGAAATTAAGAAATGAGTCAAATATGGAATTGGGATGTTAAATTGCATTGTGTTTTAATGCTGTGGTGGATGTAAAAGTGTGAACTAACTCTACTAAATTTATTTCGTCATTTCTTCCTAGTAGTGAGGTGCACATGCATCTTGTATCATCTGATTCATCAATTAAGTGCGCTAGATTGCGTGTAAAATAAAACTAAAGGCTAGGGAAATGGCACAAGATAAGAAACTTCTACGTAAAATGGTCCAAAAAGATGCAAGTACGCATTTGAAAAAAGTGAGAGCGAAATTTTTACGTAATTATCAACAAGCTGCTTAGTCGCGGTTTATCTGCTTGTCGCATTATAGGTATTACAAGCTCATCGTTGACTGGTTTATTATGTGCAATAAAAAAGCACCACTATCTATGTATAGTTGGTGCTTTTTATTTATGAGCCAAAACTTAAGAAATTATCTGTATTCAGTTATTTACGGTTATCGGGCGGGCCGACAAATTCATGCTCTTCAGCGTCTACTATTGGTTCTTTAGGACCAAGAAAGCGAGGTTGGATATTGAGTAGATATAGATCAATAAATGCTTTCCCGCGGGCTAATACTTCACGGATACGTACTTTTAAGCCAGCTAAACCCTTGGGTGAAGGTACAGCTAAGCAAATTGCATCAATGTTATTTTTTTCCGCAATAAATAATGCGCGCTCACAGTGAAAACGTTGAGTAATGACCACAAAATGATCGGCATCGAAGACCTCACGTGCGCGTACGATAGAATCAAGTGTACGAAAACCAGCATAGTCGAGCACTATATCTTGATCGGGCACACCCGCCCTTAGTAAGTCCCGTTTCATTGTCCACGGCTCGTTATAAGAACGATGGGCATTATCCCCACTTAGGAGTAATACATTCACCTTTTGTTGCTGGTAAAGATCAATCGCCGCTTGAATACGGTATTGGTAGTAAGGGTTTAAGGTTTTTGCGATGTACTTACTGGTGCCTAGCACTAACCCGATAGAGCGTTCAGGTATTTGAGCCGAATCGGTAAAAATACGCTCAGCAGTATGTTCTGACACCCAGCGATCGACAAGCAAACTGCTGCCAATTACAACAATGCCTATAACCGCAGAAACACGTACGATGGAAAACAGCTTCATACCAATCCAAATAATAAAGACTGAAAATATATTACCTT
>NZ_NOIF01000147.1 GCF_002265265.1 Photobacterium sanguinicancri | reverse complement strand
TAAAAAACAATGGAAAAAGACTTACCTTCTCATCAAAAAATGAATATATTTTACGGAAACACTAACAATTTATTTACAGCATTGTTTGATCTTACCCTACAGTTTTCGGGTGAAGTTGTAGTAAAATTACCAACATTCAAAACTCATGACCTTAAATACTTTGAAAGAATCAAAGCGTTAAGGTGATTAGTTTTGATTTTTCACTTATGACATACAAGAGGACAGCTTATGTCTGCTAAGAAGCCATTGGCTCTAGTGATTCTAGATGGTTGGGGTTACCGCGAAGACGCGCAAAACAACGCGATCGCAAACGCAAAAACACCGGTAATGGATGGTCTAATTGCAAATGAAGCGAACACGCTGATTTCTGCATCGGGTCTAGATGTAGGTTTGCCAGATGGTCAAATGGGTAACTCTGAAGTGGGTCACACCAACATTGGTGCGGGCCGCGTGGTTTACCAAGACCTGACTCGTATCACTAAGTCTATTGCTGATGGCGACTTCTTTGAAACAGAAGCGCTAGTGAATGCTATGGATAAAGCAATCCAAGCAGGCAAAGCTGTTCACATCATGGGCCTAATGTCACCAGGCGGTGTTCACAGCCATGAAGACCACATTGCAGCCGCTATCGAGATGGCAGCTAAACGTGGCGCAGAAAAGATTTACTTACACTGTTTCCTAGACGGCCGTGATACGCCGCCACGTAGTGCACAACACTCACTTGAGCGTTTCGATGCACTATTTGCTGAGCTGGGTAAAGGACGTACCGCATCACTGGTTGGTCGTTACTATGCAATGGACCGCGATAACAACTGGGATCGCGTTGAAGTTGCTTACAATGTGCTAACCCAAGCAAACGGTGAGTTTACAACAGCAACCGCTGTTGAAGGCCTAGAAGCCGCTTACGCACGTGATGAAAACGATGAATTCGTTAAAGCCACTGAAATCCGCGCGGAAGGCCAAGCGTCTGCTGCGATGGAAGATGGCGATGCGGTTATCTTTATGAACTACCGTGCTGACCGTGCGCGTGAAATCACACGTGCTTTCCTTGCTGATTTCGCTGGTTTTGAACGCAATACGTTCCCTGCGGTTGAATTCGTGATGCTAACGCAATACGCGGCTAACATTGATTTAGCTGCGGCATTCCCACCTGCAAGCCTAGAGAACACCTTAGGTGAATGGCTATCGAAGAAAGGTAAGAAACAACTTCGTATCTCTGAAACAGAGAAATACGCACACGTCACTTTCTTCTTCAATGGTGGTGTAGAAGACGAGTTTGACGGTGAGTCTCGCTCACTGGTTGCTTCGCCAAAAGTCGCCACTTACGACCTACAACCAGAGATGAGCTCGCCAGAGCTAACTGAAAAACTGGTTGCAGCAATCAAATCAGGTGAGTTCGATACCATTATTTGTAACTACCCGAATGGCGATATGGTTGGCCATACAGGTGTTTACGATGCTGCGGTTCAAGCGTGTGAAGCACTTGATGGTTGTATTGGCCAAGTGGTTGAAGCTATCCGTGAAATGGATGGTCAGCTACTTATCACTGCCGACCACGGTAACGCAGAAATGATGATTAACCCTGAAACGGGTGGCATTCACACTGCACACACCAACCTACCGGTTCCGTTGATCTACGTAGGTAATAAATCACTTACTTTGAAAGATGGCGGTAAGCTATCTGACCTTGCACCAACAATGCTAGCAATGTCTGATATCGAAATCCCTGCAGAGATGACTGGTCAGGTGCTGTTTGATCTGAAATAATCTATCCCATGCGGGATATGATCAAACACCTCACAAAGACCTTCCGCGCCAGTGCTTTATGCACTGGCGCTTTGTTATGCCTATGCTTTAGCCAACCACTCTATGCCTCGGGTGATAATCAACTCGATGGCGTTAAAGACGAGTTATCACGCCAACAAGGCCAACTACAAGATAAGCAAAAGCGTTATGCCGCATTACAAAATGAGCTTAAAAAACGCGAGCTCACCATTGCCAATGCCACCAAAAAAATCCATCAGGCCGAAAATAAGCGAAAAGCACTAACCGCATCAATCGCAAAACTCAGCCAAGAGCAGCAGACACTTCAACAGCAACGTCTTGGTCAACAAGAGATGCTACGCGAATTGCTCAATACCCAATACCGTCAAGGTGAAGATAGCCAGCTGGCAAATCTACTGAGCGGTCAAGATAGCCACACCCTAGATCGCTATACCGTGTATGCCGAGCGGATCAGCAAAGCCCGTATTGACGCCCTTACCGCATTAAGCGCGATTGATACTGAGCTGCAATTAAAGAAACATGAACTCGCCCTGCAACGCCAACAACAGCAAGCGCTTGTTAATGAACTACAAGCCGAAAATAAAAAACGAACGGGTGAACAAACAAAACGTAAACGCACCCTTGCTGGCATTAAAGGCCAAATGAGCAATGATCGCAGCTACATTAACGAACTTAAAGTGAATGAACGCCGCCTGATCAAAGAAATTGCCAAGGCGAAGCTAGAAGCTGAACGCGCCGCACGCCAAGCGCCGATGGATGGTTTAGCAAAACACCGCGGCAAACTGCCATGGCCAGTAAAAGGCACGGTGCGACACAACTACGGTACCAAACAGCAAGGTGAATTACGCTGGAAAGGCATGGTCATAGGTAAAGCCAGTGGAAGCAAAGTGAATGCCGTTTATCCGGGTAAAGTCATTTTTGCTGATTGGCTACGAGGCTATGGTCTGATGCTTGCCATCGATCACGGCAAGGGGGATATGACCTTCTATGGTTATAACCAAACCTTACTTAAAAAAGTGGGCGACAGCGTTCAAGCCAATGAAGCTATTGCATTAGTGGGTGACAGTGGCGGCCAAAGCCAATCAGGATTGTATTTTGAAATCCGGCGTAAAGGTACGCCGACCAATCCTCGAACTTGGCTCAAAAAATAACGCCATAGCGGACAATTAGGTGAGGCATGCAAAGGATAGCAGTTTTCACATTAGGAGCCTTATGCTTGCTCCTTTCCCCTTTTACAATTGCCGCTAAGCTGGCAATTGTGATTGATGACCTAGGCTATAATTCGATGCCTGTGGCGTTATCAGCTTTACCCGCTCAAATCAGCCTCTCGATTTTACCCGATACGCCATTTGATATCGCAACGGCGGAATTAGCACATCAGCAACAACGTGATGTATTACTACATATGCCAATGCAGCCACAAGGCGCAGCACCACTCGAGCCCAGCACCCTGACTAAACGGATGTCAGAAGGTTCCTTCAAACAAACCTTGCGC
The DNA here is from genome assembly GCF_002265265.1 of Photobacterium sanguinicancri. GTDB lineage: Bacteria > Pseudomonadota > Gammaproteobacteria > Enterobacterales > Vibrionaceae > Photobacterium > Photobacterium sanguinicancri. Next base: position 9,722 of record NZ_NOIF01000147.1, on the reverse strand, counting down.
CACGCTTTATTGCGGGTTCCACATGCCGTTGCCGTCAATAACCATATGGGTAGTGCGTTAACTCAAGATGTCACCCGCATGGATTGGGTGATGACAGTACTCACCGAACAAGGCTTGGGTTTTCTCGACAGTCGAACCAGCGTTCACAGCGTAGCAGAACAACGAGCACACGTATTTCAACTTCCCACCCTACGCCGCCACATTTTCCTCGACCATTTTCGCACGCAAGAGTTTGTCACTCAGCAACTAAAAATGGCGGTCAAACGCGCCCAACGTCATGGCTATGCGGTAGCAATTGGTCATCCTTACCCAGTGACATTGAGTACCTTGCAGCAACAGCTTCCATTACTCGACACCGACGTTGAACTGGTACCGCTATCAGCCCTGTTCTAGCGCATGTTGTAAATTACGCTATGTCTTGTCGCTCTTGGTCAACATAGTGCGTTTCCAGTTGTTGTACACGCTCTCGACCTTTCTCTGTCGTTAGCGGACGAACAATACTCAACACTTGAAGTACGCCTTGGTAGATCACCGCTTTTGTGATCTGAGCCCCTGGTGCTTGAGTGGTTTGGTAGCAAATCCAGCTTGAAGCGACTAGCTTTAAGGTATTAGTTAAACTCAATAGTTCTTTGTCATCTAAATCCAGCAGACCGCCCTGTTTAAAGCTCTCCATCAACGCCATCATATTTTGATGTAGGCTTTCCTGTGCCGCTAAGTATTTACTTTGCAGCCCCTCATCACGACGTAAGATATTGGGTAAGTTGGCATAAAAGAAACGGTAGCGCCACATCAGCATGAAGACCGCATCAAGATACTGTAATAAGCTCTCTGCTGTGGCATCAAACTCAGATTGTGGTTGAAAGCGGATACGCAAATCACTGGCGTATTCATCAAAAATACTGTGTATAATCTCTTCTTTATTACGAAAATGATAATAGAGATTGCCAGGGCTAATGCCCAAATGCGCAGCAATATGGTTGGTAGTTACATTGGACTCTCCGCGCTCGTTAAAAAGCTCTAGCGCAGCCATGATGATTCGATCTCGGGTCTTCATTTGTCTTCACTTCCTTCGCACTTAGGCTCTCTGTTGATGTTATCATAAGATAGACAGAATTCTTGTACGGTGGCGACATCGCGGCCGTAAGATCAACGTTTTAGCAATAGGACTACTCATGATTATTGTAACTGGCGGCGCCGGCATGATCGGCAGCAACATCGTAAAACTACTAAACGAACAAGGTCGCAACGACATTTTAGTTGTAGATAACCTAAAAGATGGCACCAAATTCGCCAACTTGGTTGATCTTGATATCGCTGATTACATGGACAAAGAAGACTTCATCACGCAAATCATGGCGGGTGACGAGTTTGGTCCAATTGATGCTATTTTCCACGAAGGCGCATGTTCTGCGACCACGGAGTGGGATGGCAAGTACATGATGCTAAACAATTACGAGTACTCAAAAGAGCTACTTCATTACTGTTTAGAGCGTCAAATTCCGTTCCTATACGCTTCATCTGCAGCCACTTACGGTGGCCGTGATCACGACTTCATCGAAGAAAAGCCGTACGAAGGTGCATTGAACGTTTACGGTTACTCGAAGCAACAGTTCGATAACTACGTACGCCGTGTATGGCAAGATGCCGAAGAACATGGTGAAAAACTGTCACAAGTGACAGGCTTCCGTTACTTCAACGTTTACGGCCCACGTGAGCAGCACAAAGGTAGCATGGCATCGGTTGCATTCCACCTAAACAGCCAAATCAACAAGGGGGAAAACGCCAAGTTGTTCGCTGGTTCTGAAACCTTCCAACGTGATTTCGTCTACGTCGGTGATGTCGCTAAAATGAACCTATGGTTCTTAGAAAATGGCGTATCTGGCATCTTTAACTGTGGTACAGGCAACGCGGAATCATTCCAAGCCGTAGCTGATGCCGTGATCAAACACCATGGTAAAGGCGGCGTAGAAACCGTACCTTTCCCTGAGCACCTTAAAGGTCGTTACCAAACCTACACTCAAGCGGATTTAACGAAAGTTCGCGCGGCAGGTTACAACGAACCATTTAAATCAGTAGCAGAAGGCGTTGCTGAGTACATGGCATTAATTAATAAGTAATAGAACAACGGCTATGATCGATCATAACGACAATAAAGCACATCGACCACAATTTGAGTGGCCGTATCTTCACCCGAAATACTGGGGCACGTGGTTAGCTATCATAGTCGGTGCTTTACTTTCTCTACTACCGCACGGTTTTCGCCGTGCGGTGGCGATTCCTTTCGCCAGAATAGCAGTAAAGATCAAAGGTGGTGCAACGCATCGCGCACGCATCAACCTGCTATTATGCTTCCCAGAAAAAACAGATGCTGAACGCGAACAAATCTTGCTTGATACTTTTATCACCGCAGGCACTTATTTGATGGGATTAGCCGCACTGACCACTCGTTCTCGTCAGTGGCTCGAAAGTAACTCGGTGATCTACGGGATGGAAAACCTCACCAAACATACTGATATTGGCGAGGGTGTTATTTTGCTGGTGCCACATACATGGGCCGTTGATATTCCAGCTGTATTGCTAGCTTCTCGTGGTTTACCCATTTCCAATATATCGAAGAGGCAATCTAACCCTGTTACCGACTGGCTAATGAGCCGTCAGCGCTTACAATATGGCGGCAAGATTTTTGAACGTAGTGCAGGGATCAAACCTTTCATTAAATCAGTACGAGAAGGCTACTTAGGCTATTACTTACCCGATGAAGATCTTGGCCCAAATCACAGTGTCTTCGTTGATTTTTTTGCGACTACAAAAGCAACGATTGCGGGCTTAGGTAAACTATCTAAATTAAGCCGCTCTCGCATTGTGCCCTGTTTTCCTACTTACGATAACGAAACAGGACAATTTAACATGCGTATACTGCCTGCTTTGGATCCTTTTCCTAGTGGTAGTGAAGAGCAAGATGCACGTATGATGAACGAACATATCGAACTATTTGTTAATGAGCAGCCAGAACAATACATGTGGATTTTGAAATTCTTAAAAACACAACGTCCAGGCATTGTTGAACCATATCGCTCTGATAAATACAAACCCTAACCATAACAACGGGTTAGCCTAATGAAAATTTTAATTATTGGCCCATCCTGGGTAGGCGACATGGTGATGTCGCAAAGTCTATATCGCACATTAAAAGCCAATAACCCAGATGCAACCATTGATGTGATGGCACCCGATTGGTGTCGTCCTATTTTAAGCCGTATGCCTGAAGTTAATAACGTGGTTGCAATGCCTGTTGGTCACGGTTCATTACAATTAAGTGTGCGTCGTCAACTCGGGAAAACACTAAAACAGAGCGGTTATGATCAAGCGATTGTGTTACCTGGCTCTTTAAAATCAGCCTTGGTACCTTGGTTTGCCGACATTGCAAAGCGCAGTGGTTGGCTTGGTGAAATGCGTTATGGCCTTCTGAATGACTATCGCAAACTTGACAAGGTTGCTTTCCCTTTAATGGTTGAGCGCTACATCGCATTGGCATTTGATAAAGCAGAGATGACATCAGCCAAAGCACTACCTCAGCCATTACTGTACCCAGCACTGCAAGTGGACAACGAGAGTACAATTGCAGCATGCCAAGCGTTAGGCCTTAATCAAGATCGCCCTACTTTAGCCATTTGTCCTGGCGCTGAGTTTGGTCCAGCCAAACGCTGGCCTCATTATCACTATGCACAGGCGGTTGCTCAGCTGATCGATACAGGCTGGCAAGTATGGATTTTTGGCTCAGGCAAAGATCATCCTGTTGGTGAAGAAATTCTGGCTCACTTATCCGATACTCAGCGCACCCATTGTATTAATCTGGCGGGTCAAACTAAATTGGAACAAGCGGTTGATTTGATGGCAAGTTGTAAAGCAGCAATCACCAATGACTCAGGTTTAATGCATGTTGCTGCCGCTGTCGGCTTGCCGCTGGTTGCCTTATACGGACCATCAAGCCCTGACTTTACCCCACCTTTGACCCATCAAGCGAAAGTGATTCGCCTGATTGACGGTTACTTAAAGGTGCGTAAAGGCGATGGCGAGCAAGGCTACCATCAAAGCTTGATCGATATTACACCGCAAATGACGCTCGATGCACTCGATGAACTATTGGCAGGTCAATCATGCGCGTCTTGATTGTCAAAACCACCTCGATGGGAGATGTGATCCACACCTTACCGGCGATCACTGATGCCGCGCGTGCCATCCCTAATATCCAGTTTGATTGGGTAGTCGAAGAAGGCTTTGCTCAGATCCCATCATGGCACTCAGCTGTCGACACAGTGATCCCGGTGGCAATTCGTCGTTGGCGTAAAAATATCATCAACACCATTAAATCTGGTGAATGGCAACGCTGTAAACAGCAGATACAGCACCAACACTATGACGCAATAATTGATGCGCAAGGCTTGATTAAAAGCGCCTTACTCACGCATAAAGCACACGGTATAAAACACGGTTACGATAAGTACTCAATCAAAGAGCCCCTGGCCAGTTATTGCTACGATAAATGCCATAACATCAGCAAAGATCTACACGCAGTTGAGCGTATTCGGCAGTTATTTGCTAATGCTTTGGGATATGCACTTCCCAAACAAAAGAGTACACAAACTCAAACTGGTGATTACGCGATTGCTCAACATTTCTTGGCACAATCAGTACCATCAGAGCTGCCCTACTTGGTGTTTTTGCACGCTACAACGCGTGATAACAAGCATTGGCCTGAAGAGCACTGGCGTGAATTAATCACCCAAGTATCCACACTTGGCTATCAGATCAAACTGCCGTGGGGTGCCCCGCACGAACACCAACGCGCTCTTCGCTTAGCTGAAGGTTTTGATCACGTCGACGTTCTGCCTAAACTAAGCTTGTTTGATGTCGCAGGTGTGCTAGCTAACGCTCGTGCAGTCGTATCCGTCGATACTGGCCTTAGCCATTTAGCAGCCGCACTCGATAAACCTAATATCACCCTATATGGTCCAACCGATCCCGGCTTGATTGGTGGCTATGGTCAAGGGCAAGTATATTTAACGGCATCATCATTACAGCAAGACACCATGGCTGCACTGACAGCCGATTATGTGTTTACACAGTTATCTGATTTATTAGTATCTGAAGGCAATGGTTAATGACAACATCTCCTCTATACGATTACCTGCCCCACCCCATTGATTGGGCTAAGGTACAGCGCGTTTTAGTGATCAAGCTTCGTCACCATGGCGATGTGCTTCTCTCTTCACCCGTGTATCAGACGCTAAAAAATCATCATCCGCACTTAACAGTTGATGCTCTGGTGTATACCGATACTGCACCGATGCTACAAGGCCACCCTGCTATCGACACCTTGCATTCCATTGACAAAAAATGGAAGAAACTTGGTACTTTCAAACATATTGCGCATGAAGCTGCTCTGATAAAGACACTACGCCACCAACAATATGATTTAGTGATTAACTTAACTGAAAGTCGTCGTGGTGCATGGATCAAGTGGGCGACTAAAGCTCAATACGGCGTGGCAGGTAATTATAAAAACCGCCAAGATAAATCGTGGAAGAAAGCCTTTCCAATCCGTTACCACTTACCTCGGTTTGGCAATACTCGCCACACAGTAGAAGTTCATTTAGATGCACTTCGCAAAGCGGGTCTTATCATTAAGCCACAAGATAAACCTTTGATCCTCGAGCTTAGTGAGCAAGAGTATCAAACCGCTCGACAACTGCGTTCAAATGTCGACGACAAGAATTTTATCGTGCTGCATCCAACCTCACGTTGGCTATTTAAAACTTGGCGTATCGAGCATTACCGCAGCTTGATCCAGCAGTTATTAGCTGATGGTCATCAGGTGGTGATCACCGCAGCTCCCGATAAAGTCGAAATGGGATTGGTTGAAGGGATTTTAGACGGCATCAGTCACCCGAGCTTGCACAACCTTGCTGGCCAACTATCACTGCGCTCACTGGCTGCTACTATTGCTCAAGCCAAGCTTATGGTCGGCGTTGACTCAGTGCCGATGCACATTGCCGCCGCCGTTGACACACCTTGCGTTGCCCTCTTTGGCCCTAGTGGTGATATTGAGTGGGCGCCTTGGAGTGATAAAGCTCGCGTACTGACCTCAAACCATACTTGTCGTCCATGCGGCTACGATGGCTGTGGTGGCGGTAAAATCAGTGAGTGCTTGGCATCAATCAGTGTTGATACGGTTTATCAAGCCATTCAGGAGCAACTTACTGATGACTAAGTTAGCGATTGTGCGCCAACAGTATCGCCCTGATGGTGGTGCAGAAAAGATCATTGCTCGCTCTCTAGATGGGTTAAAAAGCGCAGATCTTGACGTATCAGTAATCACTCAAGCTTGGCCTAAAAATGCTGATTCTCACTATCAAATTCACCAAATAGACAAAGCAGGGCTGACTCGCACGGCTAAGGTACGTAATTTTACCAAAAATGCACAGCAGCGTTTAACAACACAAGACTTTGATATTGTACAATCTCACGAGCGACTGCCAGGTTGTAACCTTTATCGCGCAGGTGATGGCGTTCATGCCCAGTGGTTAAATATTAAAAACCGTCATGCCACTCCGCTACAAAAGTGTTGGCAAAAAATGGACAGTTTTCATCGCTATATCCTTGCCACTGAACGTCAAATGTTTGAATCCAATGAACTGCAAAAAGTCATTTGTATTTCGAACATGGTGAAGCAAGATATTCTGACTCATTTTACTATTACAGAAGATAAGCTGGTCACCATCTATAACGGTATCAACAGTAACCAATTCACGCCGGCATGGGGTGAAGAACAACGCCAACTTCGCCAAGAATTAGGCCTACCTCAAGATAAGCGTATTTTAATTTTTGTTGGGTCCGGTTTTGAGCGAAAAGGGGTCAAAGAGGCAATCCAAGCTGTCGCTAAAACCAACGAAGACACTTTATTACTCGTGGTGGGAAAAGAGAAAAAAATCAAATTTTATCAAGCCCTCGCGGAACAATTAGGTGTCAATGAGCGTGTATATTTTATGGGTGTTCGCACCGATGTGGCTAAGCTAATGGCGGCGTCGGACCTATTATTGCACCCAGCACATTATGAACCATTTGGTAATGTGGTACTCGAAGCTATGGCGGCAGGTCTGGGTGTTATTGTCTCTGATTTTGTTGGTGCAAAAGATTTAGTTGAACCCAACCAAAATGGCTTCATTTGCGAGGCTTTTTCTGCTGATTCAATCGTAGACAGCCTTGCTAAATGTGAAACACAATCTCAGCTTCAACAATTAGGGCATAACGCTCGTCACACCGCACAACAATTTACAATCGAAAGAATGGTGAACGACATGACAGCCTTATATTCCACACTGATGAAAGAAAGATAAATAATCATGAAAAAATTAAATATTCTCCATACTGAATCATCTTGTGGCTGGGGCGGCCAAGAAATTCGTACCCTGACAGAATCTGAAGGCATGATTGCCCGCGGTCACCAAGTGACGATAGCCTGCCCTTCAAACTCAAACATCTATAGCGCAGCAAAAGAGCGCGGTATCAATACCGTGGCTTTACCTATCAATAAAAAGCGTCCAGCCGCCTTGCTGGCGATGCTTCGTTTTTTATCTGCTAATCAATTTGATGTGGTTAACACTCATAGTTCAACGGATAGCTGGTTAGTATCAGTTGCATTAGCATGGCGATCTTCACGTCCAGGCATAGTGCGTACTCGCCACCTATCAACCGCCGTTCATAATAAAAAAACCACTCAATGGTTGTATCAAAAAGGTAATGATTTCATCGCGACTACGGGTGAGAAGCTTCGCCAAACCCTTCACTCGGAGAATGGTGTTGCTCTTAATAAAATGCAGTCCGTACCTACCGGAATTGATGAAAACCGATTTGTCCTGCCACAGGATAAAAAGCAGATCCAAGCTGAATTAGCATTACCAGACGGTAAAACTATCATCGGGATCTTAGCAACCATTCGCTCTTGGAAAGGCCATGAGTACCTTGTTGAAGCAGTAGCCGCACTTCATCGTCAAGATTGCCACATTTTAGTGGTCGGTGATGGTCCTTTTCGGCCAACACTAGAAGCTAAAATTAAAGAGCTCGGTTTAGATGGCCAAGTAACGCTAGTCGGTAACCAAGACAACGTCGTACCATGGCTCCAAGCAATGGATCTATTCTGCCTACCGTCTTACGGTAACGAAGGAGTTCCCCAAGGGATCATGCAAGCTATGCTATGCGGCCTACCGATTATTTCAACGGATGTCGGCAGTATTCTTGAAGTTCTTCATCATGAAAAGAATGGCTACTGTGTTGAAACTAAAGACAGCAAGTCATTAGCAATTGCGATTGAAAAGTTGCTTGATAATCCAAGTCTACGTGAAGAGTTTGGGGCTTACAGCTACAAGCATGCATCAGCTAACTGCACCATGACTAAAATGGTTGATGAGATGGAAGCGATCTTCCAGAAGGTGAGCAAGTAGCATGTCATCGCGCTCTACTTTTCGTTTGATCCAGTTCGGGGCAATTTTGCTCCGTTCTCCACGCTTACTATTCAAGCGTAAGCAGCAACCAGAAAAACCAAGGCGTATCCTAATAATTCACCAACTCTTACTTGGTGATGCATTGATGGTAACGTCATTACTGGCCCGTTTGCGAGCACAATACCCCACTGCTGAAATAGAGGTTGCAGGGCCTCCCATGCTGGCATCGCTGTACCAGTCTCGACCATATGGCGTTCACTTTATTCCCTTTACGCCAAAATCATGGCAATCATTGTTTGCCCTTTTCAAGCGTCCAACTTACGATCTTGCGTTGCCTATTTTAGACAATCGTTATTCTTGGACTGCGTTTGCCATTGGTAGCCGTTGGATTAAAGGATATGAAAACGATAAAAAGAACTATAAAGATATTCCCTTCAACGAATTAATTCCGCTACCTAAAGACCCAACATCAATCACCGATATTATTGGTCAGTTAACGGAAACAAAAGCAGAGTTACTCTACGATCCAGAGCAATGGCCTCAACCTGATTTTTCCAACTTTTCACTCCCTGAGTTACCTTATGTCGTTATTCATTTAGGTGCAAGCACGCCTTTAAAGTATTGGAATAATGACTATTGGATCCGCTTAGCAAGGGAGTTAAATGCAAAAGGTTTTATACCTATTTGGAGTGCGGGCCCCAATGAATTAGAGTTAGTTAAAGCTGCAGACCCTGATGGCGAGTTTAGCTCAACAGCAGGTCAACTCAACCTTGCTCAACTATGGCACTTAATCCAACATGCCAAGTTATTGGTCTGCCCTGACACTGGCATTACGCATATCGCCAAACATACATTCACCCCAACCGTATGTTTATTTGGTCCCGGCAATAAAGAAATGGCAGGGTACAGCAACTTTTTTAGCACCGCACCCTTTACTGCCATTGACCAAAATATTGAATGCCGCAATCAACATATATTCTTTAAACGTCAAGTAGACTGGGTACAGCACTGTAAGCGCTCTATTCAAACATGCCCAAATAAAGCCGCATGCATGACAAACATCTCCTACAACACCGTTTTTAACGCCTGTTTAAATGCCTTGAAAACAGAGAACAAACAAAAAAGAGAGCATTAAGCTCTCTTTTTATTAATGACTTTCGCTCTCAATTTTATCTCTTTTAGAGGCAATGAAGAACCCCACTAAAAACCAAAACATAATGA
>NZ_NOIF01000146.1 GCF_002265265.1 Photobacterium sanguinicancri | reverse complement strand
AATTATATATAGTAACTTGTTAATCGAGAAGAGTAGCGTGTTTTCTCTATTGTCAGGTACGCCATTCTGTTAAATTAGTGAGATAGCACACTCTCCCCGTCGAATTATGTAGAGAACCCGCATGGATTTTTTTGAACGCATTAAGTCTTATCTGAACCCGACAGCCGATCCCGATCTGACCGCAGCGTTTGATCACCAAACAGCACGCTTACCAACCCTTTGGTTGCTAGGCAAAACAGGTGCAGGAAAATCTTCGCTTGTTCATGCAATAACACAGCAGTCAGAGATTGAAATTGGTAATGGTTTTCAGCCCTGCACGCAAACCGCCAGTAGTTATGATTTTCCAACGGATAAGCCGCTAGTACGTTTTTTGGATACACGCGGGCTCGCTGAAGCTGAGTATGATGCACATGCTGATATTCAAGCGTGTGAGGATAGGGCAAATGCGTTAATTGTGGTGATGAAGGCGGAAGAGCCTGAGCAAAGCAGTGTCTTGAAAGCATTAAAGCAAATTAAAAAGTCAAAGTCGCTCAAGCAAATTTTATTGGTACACACGGGTACATGCTTGATTGGTGACTTAACTGAACGCAATCAGTGCGTGGCGCATAACCAGCAACAGGTTGAGGTTATTTGGGGGACAGAGGTTAACACCGTTGAAGTTGATTTTGAATGTGAAGATGGCAGCCAAGTCGGTGTTGATCTATTGCGAGAGAAGTTGGCAGAACTGCTACCTATTGTGGCGCAGATTGGTGAAGATGCAGAGCATGAAAGCCAAGAAGAAGCGAATTTTGCCAAGCTGCGAACGGAGATCCTTTGGTATGCAGGCGTGGCTGGTGGCAGTGATGCTGTCCCTGCTGTCGGCTTGGTGTCTGTCCCTGTTATTCAAGGAAAAATGATCCATAGTTTAGCCAATCAATATGGTGTCGAATGGGATAAAAATGCCATGGGGGAGTTTATGGCAACCTTAGGCACCAGCTTTGGGGTGCAATATGCTTCTAAGCTAGGGATTCGACAGTTAGTGAAGCTGATCCCTGTGTATGGCCAAACCATAGGCAGTGCGACTGCTGCAGTCGTGAGCTTTTGTACCACGTTTGCGATAGGACGTGTGGCTTGCTATTACCTCTACCGTCAGAGTAAAGGCGAGTCGGTATCAGAAGAAGAATTGAAAGCCATGTACAAATCGGCGTTTGAAAGCATTAAAGAGGTCGCGAAAAGTGAAACGAACAGCCAATAGTGTGAAAGCCGTTTCGTCAATGTCGGCAGGGGTCATTCCCTTATTGCTTGCAGGTATCATACTGCCACTGTGTATTTTGGGCGGTTTTGGTCTGTACGCCATTGTTGAGCTTGGTTATCTCATTCCATTTCTTTTGTTATTAGCAGTGAGTGCTCTGCTGGTGGCATTGCCTGTTTTCTGGTTGAAACGACAAATTAAAGCAGACAGTGAGAATCAAGCCCACGCAGAAGATGGCGAAGGTTTAGTGCGTCCATCAGATGACTGGGGCGCGGGCGATCAGAAAGTGTGGACTGAGCTTAACGATGAAATTACCCAGCAACTGGCGACAGACGCTGAATGGGGATCACTACGTGAGCACGCACTGACTTTAGTCACATTAACGGCAACACGATACCGCGGAAAACAACAAAAAGAGTTGGCTTTTTCTTTGCCTGAATTGCTGAAAATGACCGAAGAAGTGAGCCGTCGTTATCGCATTATTTTGAAGCAACATGTCCCGTTTATAGAAAAAATCAGCCTGTCTTTGATTAAAAAAGGGTTAGATAACAAAGAAAAAGCGAAAGCAGGATTAGAGTCGGCCAATTGGTTGTGGAACAGCTATCGCGTTGTGCGCATGGCTAACCCTTATACGGCTATCATGTCTGAATTTCGCAGTAAAATTCTGGGTGAAGTCTTTAATCAAGTGAGTAGTGAACTGCAATACAAACTGAAAAAAGCCTTACTGCAAGAGGTGCTATCGGTCGCAATCGATCTTTATAGCGGTCGATTCAAGGGTGATGACGATGAGTTAGCCATCAGTGCATCTCATGCGGCAGACCAACAAGCGATGGCTGCACCGCTTGAGCCTTTACGGGTGTGTTTAGTGGGGCAGGTCAGTGCCGGTAAATCTTCCTTGGTTAATACACTAACCGGTGAGTTAGTCGCTGAAGTGAATGCCTTGCCCTCTACCGATAAAGTCACAGTGCATCAGTGCCAAGTAGAAGGTTTAGATACCTTGCACTTGATTGATTTACCTGGATTAGACGGGGATACAACCACAGAAGCTTTATTGCTTGATCAACTGTCACAGGCTGATTTAGTGCTGTGGGTATTGAAAGCCAACCAGTCTGCGCGTGATCTCGATACTCAGTTTAAAGCACGACTGGATGCGTATTATCAATTACCAGAGAACCAAAGTCGCAAACGCGCCCCTATTATTGGGGTGTTAAACCAAGTCGACCGTTTATCGCCAGTATCAGAATGGCAACCGCCTTATGATTTGACCAGTCCCACATCGCGCAAGGGTCAAACCATTAAAGCGGCGGTTGATTACAACCAAACGATGTTGCAGTTCCTGTCGGTATTACCTGTTTGTATCAGTGATTCAAAGCCTCACTATAATATGCGCGAACTCGAAGCCTTGATCGATCAATATTATGCTGAAGGGGCGCAGGCGCAGTTAAATCGTCGCCGTTTAGAAGCCAATGGTGATATTAAGGTGAGTGAGCAGTTTAAGCGGGTCTATCAATCGGGTAAGTCACTGTTTAAATTAATGCGTAGATAACCGCTTACTGTTGTTTTAGCCCCTAGACCTAGACCTAGACCTAGACCTAGACCTAGACCTAGACCTTGCACTATCACGGTATTGTGATAGTGCGACCTGTGTTGATTAGGCCTTGGCATTAATTGCATCGCGGGTAAAACCACGGTGCTGGGTGAGCAATTGGCTGGCTTGATCGGCATTGCTGTTGGTCAGTATCATCACAATCGCTGTTTTGCAGTGACCTTCGCAAGCGTTAAGCGCAATCTCGGCCTGTTCACGTGTACAGTCTGTGGCTTCAATCACAATGCGCTTTTGGCGCTCAACTAATTTGGCATTAGTCGCTTCTACATCGACCATCAGGTTGCCGTAAACCTTACCGGTGCGGATCATAGCACCCGTTGTGAGCATATTTAATACCAGCTTTTGTGCTGTTCCTGCTTTCATGCGTGAAGACCCAGTCACCACTTCAGGCCCAACAACGGGGGTTATACTTACATCAGCCAACTCAGTCATAGGGCTGTGCGGGTTACAGCTGATACAAGCCGTTGTTGCGCCAATTTCTTTTGCATATGTCATAGCACCCAGTACATACGGCGTGCGTCCACTTGCCGCTATCCCGACTAATACGTCCTTATCGGTGAAGTTTAACGCTGTTAAATCAGCCTTACCGAGTTCTTGGTTATCTTCGGCATTTTCAACGGCGCGAAGGATCGCAGTGTGCCCACCCGCAATAAGACCAACCACCTGTTCTGCTTTGGTGCCAAACGTAGGTGGACACTCACTTGCATCTAAAATACCAAGGCGGCCAGAGGTGCCTGCACCTGTATAGATCAAGCGCCCACCTTGCTGGAAAGCCGCTGCAATCGCATCAACAACTTGGGCTATTTCAGGCAAGGCTTGCTCAACAGCAATGGCGACTTTTTTATCTTCATTATTGATCACAGCCAGCATATCAAGTGTTGATAAAGTATCGATATCTTGGCTGGCAGGGTTGCGACTTTCAGTCACCATGCGGGTTAAATCTATCTTCACGGTAGCCACTCTTAATGATTTTTTATAAGCATATCACGGTTCGAGCGAATGGAAGGTTAACGACATGTCATGCATCACAGGAATGTCAGTGAACAGACTGAAATCACGAGTTTTTCTATAGTCGATGCGAGCTTCCTGATAGTATGAAAAAACACCTGTTTGACACCATACTTCGTGTGCTGGCATCGAAGAAGGCTTGAATATAAGTGCCTATTGTTATTGATGCAGTCATGAAGAGAAGGACATTACTATGCGCAAGTTAGTGCCTACTTTGATTTTGGCTTCTTCATTTTTGTTTTCTTCACTTATTGCCAGTACGGCATGGGCGCAAAGTGCCGCTGATATCGTGACAAAATCTGATCGGCAGATGCGGGGAGATTCAAGTTATTCCGAAATGACGATGAAGATCATTCGCCCTGATTGGACCCGCAGTATGAGCATGAAAAGTTGGACCAAAGGCCAAGATTTATCCTTGGTATTGGTAACGGCTCCCGCAAAAGATAAAGGCAGTGCCTCGCTGAAACGTCAGCGTGAAATGTGGAACTGGTTACCAAGTATTGAGCGTGTGATCAAAATTGCACCTTCTATGTTAGGGCAATCTTGGATGGGCTCAGACTTCACCAATGATGATTTGATTAACCAATCGTCTATCGTGGTTGATTACGACCATAAAATGGTAAAAGAAGACACTGTCGACGGCGTTAAAGCCTGGGTGATCGATGCCGTGGCTAAGCCTGATGCACCTGTGGTGTGGAGTAAAGTGCGTTTATGGATTTCGCAATCCACTTACTTACAACGCAAAGTTGAGTTTTATGACGAGTTTGATGAGCTGGTCAACACCATGGCGACTTTTGATGTCAAAACTCTCGGTGAGCGTCAAATTGCGACCCGTATGGAAATGGTACCCGCTGATAAGCCGGGTAATAAAACCGAGATGATCACCCATCAAGCCCAGTTTAATTTTGCCATTAAAGATGACTTTTTCTCCCAAAGCCAAATGAAGGCATTACGCGATTAGTCGTGCTTTTTCAGAGTGCGTGAATGAGGCAATAGCAATGAGATTTCAGGGACAGTTCAGCTGAGGATAGTGATGTTAGTTAAACTTGCTTGGCGTAATTTATGGCGACAAAAGCGGCGTACTGTGCTGACGGCTTCGGCCTTAGCGCTCGCGTTATTTCTGTCGTTAATTATGCGTGGATTTCAAGAAGGCAGTTACGCCAATAATATTGATAATGCAGCGCGATTCTATACTGGGTTGATCCAATTACAAAACAGCGACTATGTTGAAAGCCAAAGCATTGATGATTTGCTGCCAGCATCAGACGAATTTATCCAACCGGCTAAGCAACACGCTAATATTAGTCAGATTTTACCGCGGATTGAGTCCTTTGCGTTATCTGCATCAGGCGATAAATCCAAAGGCGTTATGGTACTTGGGGTACTACCTGAGCAAGAGGATACTTATTCGGGTATTGCCAGTAAATTAAGCCAAGGTGAATTTCTCACTCAAGCCGATGATCAAGTGCTGATTGGTGAAGGATTAGCACGTTATTACAATATTACCGTCGGTGATGAAATCGTCCTGTATGGGCAAGGTTACCAAGGACAAACCGCTGCAGGCTTGTACCGTATTAAAGGTATTTTACATTTCCCCGTTTCACAACTCGATAACCAACTTGTGTATATGCCATTGGCACTAGCTCAGGCGTTATACAGTACAGGTGAGCAGGTTACATCCTGGGTGTTACACACCAAAGAATTAGCAGGGTTGACCCAAACAGAACAAGAACTGCAACAGGCTTATGATGTGATGGCATCGCAAACCTCAGGTGGTCGTCCGCTGGATGTTGTCGTTAGGGATTGGCAAGACTTATCGCCGGAAATGGCGCAACAGATCTTGCTTGATCGCGCGGGTGGCTTGTTCTTAATGTACATCTTATATGGTGTGGTTGGTTTTGGCTTATTTGCGACGCTGATGATGATGACATTAGAGCGTCAGCGCGAATTTGGGGTGATGTTGGCAACGGGTATGCTCCGCAGCCGCCTTTTACAACTTATCAGCATTGAGTCGCTTTTTATCGGCTTACTCGGGATTGCGCTGGGTGTGCTTACCGCGTTACCCATTTTATTGTGGTTCAGTGCGTTCCCTATCGAGCTAACCGGCGAGACAGGTAAGATGATGCTGGAAATGGGCTATGAACCCATTATTCCCGTGCTGATCAATAGCGCGTTATTTCTCGATCAAATTCAAATCGTGCTGATTTTGTTAGTGCTGTGTTTGCTGTATCCCATGTGGCGAACGTACCGCCTTTGCTTGGTTGATGCATTAAAAGGAGGCGCTCATGGTCATTGATGTTTGGCTGATTAAGCTGGCATGGCGCAATTTATGGCGTAACAAACTCCGCACTAGCATCATGATAGGTGCGATGGTGTTTGGCTTAATGGGCGTCGCTAGCATGATGGGCTTCATGACTGCGTTGCTCGATAATATGATCACCAATGCGATTGCATGGCAAACCAGCCATCTACAAATACACAATACTCAGTATATTCAAAATCCAGATATTCAAGCCACGATAGTTGACGCAGAAAATATTGAAGAAGCTCTTGATGAAAACCCAGCAGTACAAGCATGGTCGGGGCGCTTATTGGCGGATGGCATGATTGCATCGGCGCGCAGTACGCGTGGTGTCAGAATCAATGGTATCGATATTGTTTCAGAAGCCAAACTGACTCCAATAGCGTCGCACATAGTTGATGGAGAATGGCTACCTGAAGAAGGGCGCCACCCTGTGCTGGTCTCTGTCAAAACGGCAGAGCGTTTAAAATTACGGGTGGGCTCGAAAGTGGTACTGACATTCACCGATGGCAATGGAGAAGTGACAGGCGCTGCGTTTCGCGTCAAGGGCTTATTCAAAACCCCATCGACCAGCTTTGATGATGGTAACGTCTATGTCCGAAAAGCCGATTTAGCGACACTGAGTAGCATTAAAGGCGTCCATGAAATTGCGATTAAGCTGAGTGATGATGAACAATTGTCGTCTGTGCGTAAGCAGTTATCGGCAACGATGTCAGTGAAAAACACCGTGCGAGACTGGCAGCAAATACAGCCGATGTTGGCATCTGTCATGGCATCATTTGGGGTCAGTAATTTCATCATGTTAATGATTTTTGTGGTGGCAATGGGCTTTGGTATCGTCAATATCATGCTGATGTCGGTGTTTGAGCGTACCCGTGAATTTGGTGTATTGATGGCTGTTGGCATGGCGAAATCAAAAATATTTATTTTGATCATGTTCGAATCGGTATTACTTGGCATCGCGGGGGTGGTGCTGGGCGTGTGCGCGAGTATGTTATTGATGCTTACTTTACAAACAACGGGCTTGCCGTTAGGCGGATTAGCAGAAGGGTTAGGTGCATTTGGTGTCGATACTGTGTTGTATCCCACCTTGAGTGCACAAGATTATCAATTAATGGTGGTCACTGTGGTGATTACCAGTTTATTCGCGGCGATTTATCCTGCCCGACAAATATTGAAGCAGCGTCCAGTTGATGCAATGGCGGAGAAGCACTGATCATGACAATTCAGACTCAGCAACTTTGTAAAATTTATAATCAGGACACTGATTACCCCGTTCATGCCGTGCACCAGCTTGATTTGACCATAGCCCAAGGTGAATTTGTTGCTGTGATGGGGCCATCAGGATCGGGTAAAACCACCTTATTGAATATGCTCGGTGGGATAGATACACCCAGTTCAGGCACTGTGGATATTGATGGCTGCAATATTTGCGATTTAGATGAAAAAGCCTTGATTGCTTTTCGTCGGGATCACATTGGGTTTATCTTCCAAGATTACAGTTTGTTACCTGTTTTAACGGCACTCGAAAATGTTGAATTTGTGATGCAGTTGCAAGGACATAGTGAACAAGAGTGCCGTCAACGTGCAACGGAGTTATTGACCCAAGTAGGGTTAGCTGACCAGCTCCATAAGGTGCCATCTAAACTGTCAGGCGGGCAGCAACAGCGTGTTGCGGTTGCCCGTGCATTAGCGCCGCGTCCGCGTTTTGTGATGGCTGATGAGCCAACAGCTAACCTCGATGCCAAGAGCACCGCTGAGCTGCTTGATATTATGCTGCACTTGAATGAACAAGAAGGCACGACCTTTATTTTCTCGACCCATGATCCTCGTGTTATCAAGCGTGCGCGTCGTGTAATTGTGTTTGAAGATGGCCAGTTGAAACAAGACAAGTTGCAACAGGAAAATGCGCAAGAGGACGTGGCCTAGTGAAAACTCAGGGACTATTAGCCACTGTTGCTATGATGGCATTGCCTGCTGTTGGGCAAATACCGGGCTTAGCCCCAGAAAAAAATTGGGATTTAGGCGGTTATGTGAAATACATGGCCACAGCGACAATCCCCGATGAATCATCAAATAGTCTCGATCATTTAATTCACCACCGACTCAATTATGAATACCGCTTTGACGATGAGCTACGTTTTAATCTTGGTATGCATAATCGCTTATTGTTTGGTGATTCCGCTGAGCTAGCAGGGTATGGTGACTTGATTGGTTACGATCCTGGTTATATGGATCTCTCGAAAAACTGGTTAGATAAAACGGGTGTTGTCGGTAATAGTCAGTTTGACCGTTTATATATTGATTGGCGTCGAAATGATTGGCAACTTCGCGGTGGTCGCTTTCGTATAAATTGGGGAATGGCGACCTTATGGAACCCCAACGACTTATTTAATTCTTACTCTATTTATGATTTTGACTACGAAGAAAGACCTGGTTCTGATGCGTTTTTCGTCAGTAAAAAACTCGGCTATGCCAGTTCGATCGACCTTGTTTACAGCCCAAATAATGATAGCGAATTAACGAGTTATGCGGGGCGCTACTTGTTTAACTATCAAGGTTGGGATGCCCAACTGCTGGTGGGTAAATCGGGTTTAGATCAGGTAATAGGGACTGGTTTTGCTGGCGACATCAAAGGCGCAGGTTTACGCGGTGAACTGAGCTGGTTTGCTCCCACCCAAGATGAATGGCAAGGTGCCAAGGTTGCATCTGCGGTTGTCGGGAGCCTTGAACTTGATTACAGCTTTGGTGGGCAACGAAACTGGATGGGGCGTACTGCCATGCTCTATATTTCAAATCCCCAATCTCCAACTAACGCGATTGCTTTCTTAAATTTACCGCTGACTGCACGTACGCTTAGCTTTACTGAATTCACATGGTATGGCGATGTCAGTTTTGATATATCTCCCCTGAGTCGCATCACGTTTTCTACTACGTATTATCAAGATGGCTCTTATTTTATTGGCGCATCGAATAGTTATTCTTTGGCAGATGATTGGCAATTGATGACAGTATTGCAACGCTTTGATGGCACAGGGAATAGCTTATTTGGTAAAGCGGCCAGCACCTTATTATTTGCCCAGTTAAAGTGGAGTTATTAGCTTTAAAATTTTCATTGTTAAATTCGGACAGGGTAGGGAATAACCTTATTGTCTCGTTATAAACGTAAAAAAGCCCGAGCAGGAAAAAATTCTGCTCGGGCTTTATGGATATTTTCAAATGTAAACGTTAGGCAGTTGCGAGTTCGATAGGCTTTGTTTCGGCGCGTTTTCTTTGTGCCATCGCTACGCCACTTAATACCATTAAACCACCAATGTAATGATAGATAGCCAGTTGTTCACCAAGGGCGATACTAGCAATGACTGCTGTCATCATTGGCATTAGGTTCATGAACATCGCCGTGCTATCTGCGCCTAAACGCTGAATACCTTGTAACCAGCACCAAGGTGCGATCACAGAAGCTGGAATGGCTGCGTACATGATCAGTGGCAGTGCTTCTGGTGTAATGGTCATGCGTTCACTGGTAAGTAGCATCGGCGTTAGCATAATAACGGCTAGAACCCCTTGGCTATATACCGACTGCCAGTTAGATAGTGGTAGATCCCAGCGCTTGAGTAAGACACAGTAGAGCGCATAAACAAATGCCGCGATCAGTACTAACATGTCACCTTTATTAATGCCTTGCGCTAACAATTGATTTAAGTCGCCATGACTCAGCATTAACACGAGTCCCGCCAGTGATAAAATGGCGCCAACAATGGCCAGTGGCGTTAAACGTTTATTTAGTAAAGGTACACTAATGAACATACTGATCAGCGGTACTAACGATACTATCAGCGCCATATTGGTGGCTGTCGTTGTCTCTGCAGCGAAGTAACCTAATGACTGATTCAATACCATACCAAGAAAGGCGAGAAAGGCAATTTTAGGTAAGTATGGTTTAATTGTGTTGCGTGCTTTCCATACGGATTTAGCCATGAAAGGCGTTAATACCAACATTGCAAAGAACCAGCGATAAAATGAAATGGCACCAGGATCGATCACACTGAAAGCCATTTTATTTACGATGGCATTCCCTGCCCAAATCGAAACGGTAATTAAAGGGAATAAATAGAGCATTGTTTGCCTTTATTAGAAATAGAGAGAAGCAGGACGCTTGATAATAGTATTGTGTCACGTCAGCTAAGGTATACATATCTCTAATCGGACATCGTAAGGGCATAGTCAGACATTTAAGGGGGTTATATTAATTAAGCCTAAAACTGGTCACTGTTTCATGCCTTCTACCTTTTTTATCTTATTGATAAATAATGATTATATTTCTATTGATGATTTTATCTCTTATTCTTTCTTAAAAGGAAAGGGTGTCAGCACTGTGAGGACAATCACGCTCAATTACGTGCATTTTGAAATCTTACACTATAATGTGGTCAGACCAGAATATTGAAAAAGGAGTTTTCAATGCGCAAGAATCTAAAAATTTACCAACGGTTAAGTAAAGTCCCATTTGGACAGCGAATTTTCTCGTGGGTTGTTTGCAGAATGGCACCGTATTTTGGGTCAATTAGACCTATAGTGACAGAACTAAAACCAGGTTATGCCCGTGTTGAAATTAATAAGCGTCGCCGAGTGACAAATCACTTGAATACAGTGCATGCGATAGCCATGTGTAATATGGCTGAATTAGCGGGAGGTTTAATGACGGATGTTTCGATTGCAGGTAACAGCCGTTGGATCCCAACCGGTATGACGGTTAAATATGTTAAAAAGGCTAAAACCGACTTAACGGCGATAGCCAACGGCGAGAATATTGATTGGCACAGTGACGGTGATAAATTGGTCCCTATTGAAGTTACAGACACGGAAGGGAATACCGTTTTTACCGCAGAAATAACCATGAATGTACGTACAGTGTAACTACTCTGCATAAGAGAGTATTGCGCCTGTGTTGTAATATGTTTACCTTAGCTGTGTCGGCTTTAACCCACCTCACAGCTTTGGTGAACATGAGTAAAATTTACCAGCCTCTTTTTGATGATCAAAATCCACCCGGTGAGATTTTTTTTGGTCATGAAGTCTTTCTTCCGAATACATCAACATTAAAGCATCAGCATTCTTGGGGGCAATTACAGCTCATCAGCGGTGGTATTTTGGAGCTGAATGCAGAAGGGAAGCGTTTTTTATCTCCGTCACAATATGCAGTCTGGGTCCCCGCTGGGGTGCAACACGAGAGCTTTATGCGTCGTAGCATGAATTATTGCTCAATGAACATTATTCATCCCCTTGCGGATGCGCTACCCCAGTACGCTTGTTTGCTTGAAGTCAATCCAATCATGGAAGCCATTATTAATGATCTAAAAAATCGACGGGTCACAGTAGCTGAAACAGAATCTGATCGACGTTTAGTGAATGTATTGTTTGATCAGGTCAAAATAGCGAACGAACATGATCAATTTTTACCAATGTCTGATGACAAGCTACTTAAACCGATTTTAGTAGAATTAGAGCGTAACCCCATAAGTACTGTCACACTGGCGGAGTGGGCTAAAAAACGACATACAACCGAACGAACATTAGCGCGTCATTGCCAAGATAAGCTGGGGATGAGTTTTACAGAGTGGCGACAGCGACGTAAGTTTGTGTATGCATTGCACTTGCTGCGAAAAGGCATGTCGGTAAAAGAAGCTGCATTGACCCTTGGCTACCACCAAGCATCGCCGTTTATTACTCTGTTTAAGCGTCACGCAAATTGCACGCCAGAGCAATACCGACAACGGCTTGGTTTGGCGCTATTAGAACGTAGGTAATATACGTGAGCGAAATGTGCCGACTTAGCGAATAAGTTGCGACGTATTCGAACGATATACTTTTATTATGACAATGCCCCCAATTACCCCTAAAACATTGGCGATAAAGTCAGCGATGGAGGCAATACGCCCCGTACTGGATGCTTGTAAAATCTCAAGTATTCCGCCGTATATCACAATAGCGATACACAATATGTATGCCCATCGTTTACTTTTTGTTGAAAAATACGCGAGTAGAGTGAATAAGCTATAAGCGGCAAAGTGCTCAACTTTGTCATGATAGATAAAAGTGAGGTGCAGCAGCTCTACCTGCGTTAAAGACAGTAGACAAATGAGCGCACCGTATCCAATAAATATGAGTTTACGCATTGGCTGATTTTTCATGCTATTGCTGCTTTCACCTGAGAATGAGTGAATGCTTAGATCTCAAGGCTAAAGTCAGCATATGGTTCGTTGTTTAAGCGTAGCGAGCCTGAGGTGTCTCATTTTGTGGGATTGAGACAAGAGGTGTTCGTAAAATCGTATGTGAAGGAGCAGCATGATGCTAAAATATGTGAACTTTGCACACTGAGAAACCTGAGGAAAACATGCATAACCTGACACTTTTATCGCCAGCAGAGAAAAACCGCATAGAGTTAGATAAACAAGCCGCATATATTGTGTGGCAGTTAAAGAATGCGAAGGCGGGTTATGAAGCGATCACAACGCAAGCAGAAAGCATTGCAGATGATGACGAACGCGATTTCTTTAATCATGCTATTACGAAATATAAAATAAAAATGGGCGTGCGCTAATTAATATTAATGGCTGTAAGTAGACGTGTTAACTATTTAAAAATGAAGTTAGAATGTAGTAAAGTGTTAGCAAATATAACGCGATAGAAATAGCGACTATTTAATATGTATATTTTGGTCAAATAAGTTAATTAAACCTGTCATTCATCATGTTTTCATACAAAACATACCGTAAAATATGTTTATGCTGAATAAGTACAAAGGATATTAATGACACTTTCTATTGAATGGTTCAACCAATCTGAAGCGCGGCATGCGCGCTGGGATAATGCAGGACTATCTCTTTGCGATGTTGAGCAAGCTTTGCAGCATTATGGTTCGGATGATTTTCCGATTGCTTTAGAAATGGCGGAGTATTTGTTTGGTTGTTGGAGCGCTCGGCGTATAGCAATGTTACCTATTAACACGCGTGATACCTTGTTTGATATTTGGGATAAACACCTAACCAAAACGTTATAAGCCGCAATCATTGCGGCTTTATTTAGATAGCATAGCTGAAGATAGAGGCTTAACGTAATGGCTTTTCCACATATTCATAACGCTCACCTGCTTGCTTGTAAAAGACATTATCGATAATGGCATAAGATGCACCAGCAATGATGGCAAACGTTGCTATTTCCGGTAACGATGAACGGTGATAGTGCTGCTGACGTGGCGGTTGCTGCACAACAATGACCTGACTTGAATGATGATGTTTGTGTTTGTGTTTGTGCTTTTTTTGTTTAATCACGATGACATCGTGATGGTGATCTTTTTTAGCCCATACTATCGTTGGTGATAAAAAAGAAATAACTAATAGATAT
>NZ_NOIF01000145.1 GCF_002265265.1 Photobacterium sanguinicancri | reverse complement strand
GGCCTTAGCCGCTTTTTGTTTATTTCAATAGCAATAATAGGCCGCGTTGTGGCTTTATGCTTTATCGCTCAGTGTTGCGTACGCATGCAAAAGTTCGGTAAGAACAGAAACCCAGCCAAATGCATTTTCAGGTGCATTCTTTAAGATCTTTTCTACTTCTTCACAGTGTTGCTCAAGTGTTACAGCTTCTTCTAAGTTGAATGACAAGGCGTAGAAATGCCAAAGCAGTAAGCGAGTCATGCGTTCAGTATTTTGATGTGAATTCTCTGAGGCTTCAAATGCCCCTTTTACTTCGCCAAGTGCAATCGCTGTCATACGAAGCATGGCATCAAATTGTGCTGATTTCAGGCGGTCTTCATTGTCGATTTCTTCTTGATCGAACGTGAACAGTTCTTCCATCATATCTTCGGGTACCATGCGGCTCAGTACTCGCATACTGAATTCTTCCAGCTCGTGTCGTGGCATAGTAACAAGGCATTCAAATGTGTAATCGCGTTCCATAATACTTCTCCGAAGTGTCAACTTATCTATGACGGGACTGCATGATAAAAAGAGCGGGCGCGTATTCTGAGTGATTTTATGGCTAATTACCACTGCTGTTTCATCCCAAGATAGTGGAACGTGGGGGATTATTAAGAGTTTTAGTTGGAGTGATCCTGACAATGGGATGACATCTCTCGAAGGAGGCTTTCATATAGTCGCTGTTTTTTGTGACCTATTCAGCGTACCCCTATGCCAGACCGTAAACCCACATCGCACTCAGAGCAGCCTCAAGGGGCCGATATCTCTGATACGCCAACGTCAGCTAAGTCGAGTGTTGCTAGTAAACCGCATGCCTTGGGCAGGAATAAACGCGGCTATATTATGTATGGCTTGTTATCGGTTGGTATCGCCTTTTTTATAGCGACTGTGCTGCTGGGGTTTAGGTTACAGCAAGTTGTTAGTGATAAATTTACCGGGCAGTTGTGGCAGTTACCGTCAGTTGTTTATGCTCGTGAATTGGTTTTGCAACCAGGGGCTAAAGTTCGCTACGAAGAAGTACTGAATGAATTAAAACAGCTTAAATACCAACAAGTCGACAGACCGAGTCGATCTGGAGAATATACATCTTCAAGATTGAAACTTGAGTTCGTCCGTCGTCCTTTTATCTTTAAGGAAGGTAAAGAGGATGAAAGGCATGTGGTGGTTGAATTTGATTACACTTCTGTCAAACGTATTTCGGAATGGGTTGAGCGTGGTGGTAAGAAAGAGCTAAAACAACTAGGTATTATTCGAATTGAACCTAAAATGCTGGGGATGTTGGAATCACAAACCACCGAACAACGTATCTATCTGCCAAAAGATCAAATGCCTTCTGCACTAATAGATGCACTGATAACGACAGAAGATCGCGACTTTTATCAGCATGATGGTGTGTCGATTGTGGCTATTGGCCGTGCATTCGTTGCTAATATAAAAGCAGGACGAACAGTGCAAGGTGGCAGTACGCTGACTCAACAGTTAGCGAAAAATTTATTTCTATCGAGTGAACGTAGCTTATGGCGAAAGATCAAAGAAGCCTATATGGCACTGATCATTGACCATAATTATGAGAAAGACCAAATCCTTGATGCTTATTTGAATCAAGTCTATCTTGCTCAAAGTGGTAAACAAGCTATTCACGGCTTTGCCTTGGGCGCGCGCTTTTACTTTGGACGACCATTATCTGAACTTCGAGTTGATCAGCAAGCCTTACTGGTAGGCTTGGTGAAAGGCCCTTCTTATTACAATCCTTGGCGTTATCCTGAACGTGCAACAGCACGCCGTGATCTCGTGCTGCGTATGATGCACGATAGCCAAATGATTGATAACGTCAGCTATAAAAAGGCGATTCAACGTCCATTAGATGTGCAAGAAAAAGGACAACTTTCTCGCCGACAACCTGCGTATTTTGATCAGCTTCGCCGTGAACTTACCGAACAAGTCGGCGATAAGTTTGAATCGGGTAAAGGACTTCGCTTATTTACAACGCTAGATCCACTATCGCAAGAAAAAGCAGAAGAGGCGGTGCGTTCCACCATGCCTAAACTGGCTAAAAAAGCGGGCGCAAATATAGAAAATGCCATCGTTATTGCTGACCGATTGACGGGCGAAGTGCGTGCAATGGTTGGTGGAAGTAAGCCGGGCTATGCGGGTTTTAACCGTGCGATTGATGCAAAACGCCAAATTGGTTCTGTAGTGAAACCTGCCATTTATTTAGCGGCGTTATCACAACCAGAGCGTTTTTCACTGGCCACTAGCCTTGAAGATAAACCGCTGAAGTTAACAGGAGAGCGTGGTGAGATTTGGTCGCCGCGAAATTATGACCGTCAATACCGTGGGGCAGTTCCACTCTATTTGGCGTTGGCTAAGTCTTATAATATTCCAACGGTAAATTTGGGAATGGCCGTCGGGCTTGAAGGGGTGATTGATACCATGGCGAAGTTGGGTGTCGATCGTCAGGAAATACCACCACTGCCTTCAATGCTGCTGGGGGCGTTTACCTTGACGCCATTTGAGGTGACGCAGATGTATCAAACCATTGCGAGTGGTGGGCGTAAAGCACCGCTGAAAGCATTAAGTGCCGTAGTCACCAATGACGGCGAGGTGTTATTTCAACAGTTACCGCTTTCATCACAAGTCGTCTCTGAACAATCGGCATGGTTAACT
This sequence comes from Photobacterium sanguinicancri, assembly GCF_002265265.1. GTDB lineage: Bacteria > Pseudomonadota > Gammaproteobacteria > Enterobacterales > Vibrionaceae > Photobacterium > Photobacterium sanguinicancri. The sequence goes on along the minus strand of NZ_NOIF01000145.1, from coordinate 10,881 downwards.
ATGTACGGGTTGCAAAAAACGGTGACAGAAGGGACAGCGCGTTACCTTAACGGTCAATTACCGTCATCGCGTTTAGCGGGTAAAACCGGTACGTCAGATAAAGGGCGAGATAGTTGGTATGTCGGTATTGATGGACGTGAAGTGGTGACCGTATGGATTGGTAAGGACGATAACTCTAACTCTAAACTCACGGGATCATCGGGTGCATTGCGTTTGTACACCGATTATATTTTACGCCGAGATCCAGAACCTTTGGTATTGCAGCGTCCTAGCGAGATCGCCACTTTTGATTATCAGCGTAATCAAAACGGTACTTACAGTCAGCGTTGTTTAGGGCAAGAACATCTACCAGCATGGGATCCTAACGGTTTGCTGAAAGTGACATGCGTGAAGAAGGTACAACGTTTCTTCCAAAATCTATTTGACTGGTAGAGGGTATTTTTAGGTATTTGCTTAGATATTTTATTGAATTTTATTCAAATACTGCCTCAACCTAAGATACAGTCACAATGAATTAAGCCGCAGTGTATTCAATACACTGCGGCTTTTTAGTTAACACTTATTGACTGAGTGACTCGAATCACTATCTATTCGGCTTTATGTTTAAAGCGAGGCATTTAGTCCTTGTTGCCAAAACGCCACTTCCATACGTGTCGCCGTTTTGAAAATTTCACACAAACGCTGACCACGGGTGCTGTTAAGCTCAACTTCCGCCAACATCTTGTTTAGACGAGTTATGGTTTTATGCGCCCCTTGCTGAAACTCTTCGCTGCCGTACATTTCAATCCAACTGGCATAGGCGTTACCTTCAAGCTTTGTTGTTGGTGACTGAATAAGTTGCTCACCAATGACGGCGTAACCAATAGCACAAGGAGCCAGGGCAACGTAAAGGTCTAATAAATCACCTGCCATACCAGTATCAAGCACATAACGGGTATACGCGACGGTACCAAAATCTTCGAGTTCGGCTTCCATGTCAGACTCTGTTAAGCCCCATTGGCCACAATATGTTACGTGGTGTTGAATTTCAGTCTCTAATAGCGCAGTAAGGCTTGGCAGCGGCTCACGCATGTCTGCCAATGTCGGTGCTTTATAAACTGCCAGCGCATAAGCGCGTGCGTAATGCTTTAGAAATAGAAAATCTTGTTTCAAGTAGTGTAGATACGCAGCGGCGTTTAAAGTGCCATTGGCAAGATCCTGAACAAAGCTGTGTTGGGTGTAGTCCGTCCAATCCTGTTGGCAAGCGGAAATAAGATCCTGATAGTTCATGGTTGTCCTTTAGTGCCTGCCTAATGATATAAGCAGGGAAAATATTCGAATTAACAATAATTTGCTTTATGACTCATTAATTAATAAATCAAGTGCAGAATCTATAACGTTGGTACGTAATCTTGTGCTTTTGGTGCATGGCTGATGATCTTGTGCTTAAACATGAACTGCGCGAAGTTGTCGTAACGAACGGGATCGATAGCGGATGGACGTAATGCAAAACGAGGTAAAGTGTCTTGCCATGCGCGGCGGTTTAATTCGTTGTTTAGCGTGTCTGGGGCATAGGCAACAAACTCTTTCCATGCTTGGTCTGGGTGGTTCACTATGTACTGTGTCGCCAGCTCAATGGCTTTGTTGAATTTCTTCAGCGCATCAGCGTCGTAGCTGTTTTTATTGGCGACAACAACAAGCTCATCGTATGACGGTACACCGTGCTCTTCTGGGAAGAAGGCTTTTGCTTTGTAACCTTCGAGTGTTAATTGATTCGTTTCAAAGTTACGTAAACCGCCCCAAATCGCATCGACTTTGCCTGATGCAAGTGAAGATGAGAGTGCCCAGCCTACATTAATAATTTTCACATCGTCAAAAGCCACCCCTTGGCTCTGTAACATAGAGCCTATGGTCGCTTCTTCGTTCCCCGCAATCGCAATACCAATTTTTTTGCCTTTTAAATCAGCAAGTGTTTTGATTTTGCCATTATCTAATGTCATTAGTGTATTGAGCGGTGTGGCGATGAGTGTTGCAGAGCGGATAAGCGGTAAGCCAGCGGCAACATCAGTGGTTAGGCTTGTTTGGTACGAAATGGCCATATCGATTTTACCCGCAGCAACCAGTTTCGCAGGTACGCTAGGATCGGCAGGCTCTTGGATCTGAATTGTTAAGCCTTGATCGTTAAATAGTCCTCTTTCTTGGGCGATAACAATTGGGCCATGGTTAGGGTTAACAAACCAATCCAGCATTAGGGTCATTTCTTTGTTCGCAGTGTCTGCTGCTGAAGCTGCTGTGCTGCCGATGGTTACAATAGCTAAACCTAGTGCTAAAGCACACTTTGTAACTTTGCGTTGTGTAAACCAATTTTTCATATTGAGCCTTTATCGTAATAGTTATAGTGACGCCAATACCACTGAGCCAATTAGCTTTCTAAACAGATAGCTAAAGAGTGGCTTATCTAGCATGGTATGAGCTGAAAATGAGTACATAGAATCAATGTGTATGTTCTGTGCTTTGCCAAGGGATAAGACGCTTAAGTGCTATATCCGCAAAGAAGTAGAGTGCAATCGAGAATGACGCGAGAATGAATAACGCGGCGAACATTTCGTCGATCAACATCCGTGCGTTAGCTTGCAGCATCAGATAACCTAAGCCTTCGCTAGAGCCCACCCATTCGCCAACCACTGCGCCAATCGGCGCCACAACAACAGCTACCCGAATACCAGATGCTAATGCAGGTAACGCTGCGGGCAGGCGAATATGACGTAAAAGCTGCCATTTATTGGCACCCATTGTTTTCGCCAGATCTAAATAGCCCGTTGGTGTATGACGTAGCCCGTCGTAGCAGCAGGTGGTAACAGGGAAGAAAATGATGAGCGCAGCCATGACGACTTTAGACGCAATGCCATAGCCCAGCCAAAGCATCAAAATAGGAGCAATGGCAAAGACGGGAATGGCTTGGCTTGCGATTAAAATAGGCAATAACCAACGTCTTAGCGGATCAAACAATAGCATTTGCAATGCAAATATGAGCCCCATTGATAGCCCAAGTAACAGCCCTAATAAGACTTCAGATGCGGTGACGGATGCGTGATAAAACAACACGTTATAGCGCTGAAGCAGTTTGTCAAAAACAGCCAGAGGTGTCGGTAGAATAAAGCTGGGTAGTTCAAATACAACAACCGCTAATTGCCATAATCCCACGATGATAGCTGTGCTGATCATCAGACGAATCACAGGGTGTGATACCGCATTCGTCCACGATTTTGCTTGTCTGTTTTTTGGTCGCCCCGTTTTCTGCAAAGCCGCTTTTTGTAAAGCAATTTGAGGATGATTAACCATAATCTTGCTCCAAACGCGTGATAATACTTTGTTGGTGTTGTGCGAGTTCTGCGCTGTAATTACGCGGAGCCTGACCTTGTGGGGTAGGGAGCGAGACCATGGTCGCGGGTGAACCCGACATCAGCAATATTTGGTCACCAAGCCGTAATGCTTCCTGCGGGTCATGGGTGATTAACAAGACGGTTTTATCTTTTAATAAGGTCGCGGCCAGCGTTTGTAATTTATGGCGTGTCACGGCATCTAACGCCGAAAAAGGCTCATCCATTAACACAATCGGCTTGTCTTGCAGTAGTGTGCGGGCAAGTGCAACGCGTTGGCGCATACCGCCTGATAAGCTTTCAGGGCGAGCATGGATATGATCGCCAAGGCCCACATGGTTAAGTAATTCACACGCCCGAACTTGGCTACTTTCTGCGGATTGTTCTGGGTTAAAGCGAGAACTTAAACAAACGTTCTCAAGTACAGATAACCAAGGTAAAAGAAGGTCTTGCTGCGCCATGTATGCCACCCGCCCCTCAATAGGTTGATGGTCAGAGGCGGTTAATGAACCCTGCCAATCTGCTTGCTCGTCCAATAAGCCTGCCAATAAACGCAAAAGCGATGTTTTACCGCAACCACTTTTACCTAAAATACAACTCCACTGGCCTTTTGGTAGCGTGAGGTTTAGCTGCGTAAAGAGCGGTTTATCACTGGTGTTATAGCGTAATTGACACTGAGTGAGTGTCACTGCGACACCTGCTTGTGTGGGCAATGGCTGAATTAGAGTTGTCATATCTGATCTCATACTTCTTATGCCGTTGGATCAAAATGACCAGCAAAGAAGTGATGAACTGGGCCGTGCCCCGATCCTATTTCTAGCGAATCAGCATGGGATATGGCGTGTGAAATGTAGCCTTTAGCGTGAGTAACTGCCGTGACTAAATCATGGTCTTGAGCAAGGTAAGAAGCAATTGCGGCTGAAAGCGTGCAGCCTGTACCATGAGTATTATGGGTTTGAATGCGCTGGGTGCTAAAACGATAAACATCATCGGCGGTGATGAGCAGATCGGTACTGGTCTCACTTTGCTCTAAATGTCCGCCTTTTAATAAGATGGTCTTTGTATTGAGCTGTCGCATTTCTTCGATTAAGGCATCCATCTCAGCTTCGGTTTGAGGCACTGTACAGCCTAGCAATGCTGCAGCTTCAGGTAGGTTAGGGGTGATAACATCGGCAAGGGGGAGTAGGGTTTCTTTCAGCGTAGAAATAGCATCTTGCTGTAATAATAAATCACCGCTAGTGGCGACCATGACAGGGTCAATAACTAGGTGTTTCGGCTGATATTGTTGAAGTTTTTTGGCCACCATTGCGATGATCTTAGTATCGCTTAACATGCCGATTTTGACTGCTTTTACATCTAAATCAGAAAAGACAGCATCAAGTTGTTGTTCAACAAATTCAGGTGGTATGGCAAATATACCGCTGACACCTAGGGTATTTTGAGCGGTTAGCGCAGTGATAACAGAACAAGCATAACCACCTGTGGCAGAAATTGCTTTTATATCAGCTTGAATACCGGCACCACCGCCACTGTCTGAGCCTGCGATGGTTAAAGTAATTGGTGTTTTAGATGGCGTTACCATAATTTATCCCTAAAAATTGATATAGGGATAACAGGTGCCTGTAGAGCGATCTTGAGTGATCGAAATAGGGGACACAGCTGTTAGTTCCCTACGTCAGTGTTAACTGGATCAGGTTCAACGGGTCCCGCACTTGATACACATCGTATCTTGCAGTCTCAGCCTAAGGCCCCCCGACTAACTTTCAATAACATACTGAAAATATCAATATGTTTAGCATTTTGTATGGCTGGGATTATAACGTAATCGCACGGATCATCTACCCCTTATCCTAGATTAATTGGTATTAATCATGAGTGAAATAGAAAAAATATAGCAGAAGAGTACTGTGTTAATCAGTTTGAATGGTTACTAACTGAGGCATCGAAATCGAGAAGAGGTGATTTATTACTGTCAGTGGCGGCTAGCGGAGAGCAGATAGCAAAAAGGCGCTAAATTAGCGCCTTTAAATAATGAATTCGTTTGAATTACATTTTTTTACAGTAAGCAGCGATAAGCACCATAGTCGTGCCTGCAGCTTTACCACTGATGTGAAGTGGGTTGTCATTCATACGAATGCCACGTACCGCAGTACCTTGTTTAACTACTAGGCTAGAACCTTTAACTGGAAGATCTTTGATCACAGTTACGTTATCGCCAGCTTGAAGCGGTGTACCGTTAACATCAACAGTTTGAATAGATTCTAGCTCTTCAAGAGCGATGCCTTTTTCAGCCCATTCAACCATATCTTCTTCCATGTACATCATATCTTTAAGGTCTTGAGCCCAAGATTCTGATGTCGCAAGACGGTTAAGCATGCGGTAAGACACGATTTGAACAGCTGGAGTTTGGCTCCACATGCTGTCATTTAGACAACGCCAGTGGTTAGCTTCAACAGTATCTGCATCTTCGATTTGTCCACGACAAGTATCACAAACCATTACACAACAACCTGCAGTTTGATCCGGTGATGCTGGTACTTCATAAACACTTAGGTTGCTGTCTGAAGAACAAAGCTCACACTTAGATTCGCTGCGTTGTTTTAGAATATTTTCAATAGTCATTAGAAATTGTCCGTAGATTTTGTGAGGCCGTATTATGCCACCATTTAGTGAATTTGGAAGGCATATGGGCATATATCACACAATTATATTGTAGCGACATACGGTTTAGTAAAGCATAAATGGTTCAAAAGTAAAAAAATGCAGTTAATTGATGATGAACCTATCAAGAAACAGCATAATTAGCCGATATTTAGTAGCAAGCAACCAACATAATTAAAACATACAAAAAGGATGAACATGAAAAAGGCCATTGTACTTATCAGCTTAGTAGCCCTATTTGGCTGCACAGAAGAAGAAATCAAAGACACTCTATCAGGCAAAACTAAAGTATTTGCAGTCGAGAGCATAAATGTTGAAGGTGTTACTGGCTTAGATGATGGTACTTATGCGGTAACAGATAGCCATTTTGCGAATATTTTGCCAGATGTGTTTCCGAATGGAACAAAAAGTGATTTAGATAATTACGGCATTGGCACACATTCGTCATCATGCGCAAAAATTGATACCACTAACCCAGTGTGTTTCGAAGATGGGAAAAGCTGTACACCGACTGAAATGAAGCAATTGAACCTGAAAGTGTACAAGATTGACATTACTGATATTAAATCTGCTTACGAGAATGCTAAGTTTTTTCCAACGTTGGCAACAGAGTTAGGCATTCAGGGATTGAATCAAGTAAATATTGAGGCAGTTGCTTGCCCATAAACGTGTTTGCAATGCGTTGATTTTCACTAAAGATAACCGTACATACTGTGTACGGTTTTTTTTGGGCAAAGTTCGGCAAACATAACTATTAGTAATAATAGGTTGTAAAGTTTGTACTCTATTTAATGATTTATCTCGCAAAGCAGGTGGAATGATGATTAGAGCTTGTAACTAATATGATTAGATTCTGCTAATAAAAGGATGTTAGTAGTGAGAAAATCATGTTTCAAAAGACAATTTGTCTAGCTATCGGGCTAGGAATAGCTGGTGTTTCATTTCCTTCTTATGCACAAGAGTTTGAAGTTGCCCCTCGAATCATTGATGGCAGTGATACAAGTATTGCCGAAAACCCATGGATGGCATCACTTCGGTTAAGTGTGAGTAATGAGCACCCGATGTGCGGCGGAACCATCATTGATAGCCATTGGGTATTAACAGCGGCGCACTGCCTGGTACACGCGAGAACTGACGGTTCTGTAGAATCTGACTTTTTTGTACTTAAGCCTTATCAAATCAGCATTACTGTTGGTGAAACTGCCTTATCAAATGCGCAAATCGGTAACTATTATTCGGTCTCTCATGTTGTGGTTCACCCTAAATACACCCGATTATCTAAAATCGTAAACAGTTTGCGTCCGGATGGCTCAGTTGAGTCGGATGTAAAAGCGTTAGCTCTCGATAGTGATATTGCGCTCTTACGGGTTAATCGTGCTTTCCCGCCAGAATTGACACCAATTACGCTAGCTAATTCACAAATAGCCAGTGATTTTGATACCTCTTTAGGCAAGCTGTGGGATGAAGGGAATCGCCCAGAAAATCTCACTGTAACTGGCTGGGGAACGACAGCAATAGACGGTAATAGTGATTCTGCCGCTGATACATTGCAAACTGCAAAAGTGGCTTTTTTACCGATGAATGTTTGTTTTGAGCGATTAGAAAATGGCGATGATGCACCATCACTCGTTGATAGCCCGTTTAATTTAACGAAGATCTGTTCGCTGCCCTCTAAAATAAGTACGCCACCTGTTGATGCAGCTGAAGATGTGCCGCCATATGGCCCTGATGTATGTAAAGGGGATAGCGGTGGCCCTGCGACGGTTAAAGACGCTTCGGGTAAAACAATTCAACTTGGTATTATGAGTGGTGTTCCTGGTGGCTCACCATTATGTGGTTCGATTAACCGACCTGCATTTTACACTCGGATAGGCACCTATTTCGGCTGGGTGCAGGGCTACCTTGTGAATGGTCCACCAAGTAACACAGTGACTGTGCCTGACTTTATTAAAGATAATCCTAATAATCCAGATGGTGATAAGAAATGCAATCCTAATGCAGAAGGGGTATCGCCAAATAACTGTAATTTCATCGACCATGGTGCTGGTGGTTCAGTGCCTTGGTATATTGGATTACTGCTGGGAATGTTTGCGCTTGTTAGGCGAGGTAAGCGTTAATCTGTCAGATTGCCGAGATAGCAAGCGACAATAGAAAGTAATTTAGAGTAGATAAAGAAAAGCCACTGACAGTGAATGTTCAGTGGCTTTTAGTGTTCATTTATAATCAATTGTCATAAACGATTAGCGACGGAAAGTAATCGCTTCTTTTTCATCTAATGTAATGTGGCTTGTTGCTGGTTGTGTTTCAGCAATAACGTTACCACCACGAATAGAGAAGCGCACAGGTACTTGACGGCGAACCGCATCAAAGCCATTTTCAGCGGGTAAGATGATCAAATTAGCCGCTTTGCCATGCTCAATACCGTATTCAGGCAGAATGTTTAACGTACGAGCCGATTTCACACTGATTAAATCTAACGATTGGTTAATCTGATCGTAGCCCATTACCTGACAAACATGCAGCCCCATATGCAGAACTTGTAGCATGTTTGCAGTGCCTAACGGATACCATGGGTCGAATACATCATCATGACCAAAACAGACGTTAATATCAGCCGCTAGCATCTCTTTTACGCGCGTAATACCACGACGTTTCGGGTAATCATCAAAGCGGCCTTGCAGGTGAATGTTCACCAGTGGATTCGCAACAAAGTTAATGCCCGACATCTTTAGCAAACGGAATAAGCGAGACGCATAAGCACCGTTGTATGAATGCATTGCCGTTGTATGGCTTGCTGTTACGCGATCGCCCATCTCGTATTTGTGTGCTAGAGCAGCAAGGGTTTCCACAAAACGCGATTGTTCATCATCAATCTCATCACAATGCACATCAATTAAGCGGTCGTATTTGCGCGCTAATTCGAAAGCAAAGTGCAGAGACTCAATGCCGTATTCACGGGTAAATTCAAAGTGAGGAATAGCACCTACAACATCTGCACCTAATTTAACTGCTTCTTCAAGCAGTTCTTTACCATTCGGGTACGATAAAATACCTTCTTGTGGGAATGCCACAATCTGGATATCAACCCATTCTTTCATTTCTTCTTTTACTTCCAACATTGCTTTTAGAGCAATAAGCGTTGGGTCAGAAACATCGACATGGGTGCGCACATGTTGAACACCGTTAGCAATTTGCCACTTTAGCGTTTGTTTTGCGCGTGTTTTTACATCTTCAACAGAGAGTAGGGCTTTACGCTCAGACCAGCGCTCAATACCTTCAAAAAGTGTTCCTGAAATATTCCAGCTAGGCTCACCTGCTGTTTGCGTTGTATCAAGGTGAACATGAGGTTCACAGAAAGGAGGCATAGCCATGCCACCTTCACCATCGAGCACATAACCATCAAACGCAATAGCTTCATCAGCTGGTGCAATGTTAGAAAACTGACCGTTTTCAATTAGGATTTGATGCAGGCCTTCCTTGCCTTGAATTGTAACGTTTTTAATGAGCATTTCTGACTGTTGCATCGTCATATACCTTATGCGTTAGCTTGAACAGATTGATTGTGACGGTTTAAAAGCGGATTCAGCACTAAGTAACTTAATGCGCCACCTAATACTGCGTTGATTGGAACAACACCTGGTAGGAAATGGCCAGCGGCAACACCGATAGCAACACCTATGATGGCTGCCCAGTTAACCGTTTTAAATTCGGCATTTGCGAAATCTTTATAACGATGACGGTTTTTCAAGAAATCCGCAATAATAATACCGCCAATTGGTGGAATAGCTGCCGATAAGAAGGTCAACCAGCCAACAAAGTTATTGTAGAGCCATAGTGCACATAAAGTACCGACAATACCGTTAATCATTGACAGGTATTTACTTGGGATCCCTGTGACGTTTGATAAACCAAGACCAGAGGCATATAGCGCATTATCGTTGGTTGTCCAAATGTTTAAACCAAGCACAATAATCGCAGGAATTAATAGCCCTTGCGCAATCATCACTTCAGAAATATCCGCCTGACCTGTAGCTGCACCACCTGCTGCCCCGAAGATAAACATTAATGAGTTACCGATGAAGAAAGCAATCATGGTGATGAATACTGCTGCTTTGGGCTTTTTACCAAATCGAACGAAGTCTGCGGTTAGTGTACCTGCTGAAATGAATGAACCAACGACGAGTGCCAGTGCTGTTGAGAATTCGATAGGGTCTTTCGGTGTGATTGCTTTTAAACCTTCCATACCACCCATGCTGCTAACGGCTTCAATCACTGAGTAGCCGCCAAGTAGTGCAATAGCTGGGACTGCGATAGCGGAAAGGATCATTAATGCGGCGATACCGAAGTACACAGTGGCTGTCATTAGTAGACCCGATACCGCAATGAGAATGTTGGTATCAATGCCTGTCGCTTTATGTACAGGGATAGCAAACATTGCCACGCCAACACCAAACCAACCAACTTGAGTACCGCTAAGAAGAAGAGAGGGAAGCCAAGAGCCTTTAGAGCCAAAAGAGAATCGAGCAAGAAGGTGAGTAGAGAGGCCAGTAGAAGAGCCGATGTAACCAAGAAAGGAAGTATAGATACCGAGGATTAAATTACCAATAAGAACAGCGAGGAGAAAATCATCATAAGTTAACCCGGTTCCCAAGGTCCCACCTGTCCACATACTGGCAGAAAAGAACGTTAACCCTAACATTACCATCGTTAGTGATAGAACCCCTTTTCGCGCCGATTGCGGTACGGGACCTAAGCTATAGTTGTTGTCACCAGCCATTTAAAACCTCTACAGTCGATTATCACTAAATTAAAATATTGTTGCCATATTTCAGCCAAACGGCGCGTATTGTATGGATATAAG
>NZ_NOIF01000144.1 GCF_002265265.1 Photobacterium sanguinicancri | reverse complement strand
TATTATGACTATGATTTTTTCGCCGCTGTCTTTAGCTAAGACGCAACAAGAAAAAATTCAAGGAATTAATGAAATGCTCCAAGCTAACCCAAGTATTATTGATGGCCTGTATGACAACTTGAATGCGTATTTTGCGCAAGAAAAGCATTTTGACCAAGTGCTTAGCGACAATCATGACTATATCTATAACAATCCAAACCTACCTTGGTTTGGTTCAAGCGATCCTAAGTTAACCATTGTGGTTCTGACTGATTTTAGCTGCCCTTGGTGTAAAAAACTGGATCCGGTTGTTCAACGTATTGCGAATGAAAACCCAGCGGATATTAAAGTTATTAATATTCTTGTGCCGTTAAAAGAAATGTCGTCTTCGGCAAACTCAACCACATTTGCGCTTAATGTATGGAAAAATGCACCTGATAAGTTTGATGCTGTAAATAAAATGTTGATCAGTAAGCCGGGGATCCATAACGAACGCTCAATCATGAAAGTAGCAAAAGCAAATGACGTTACTCAATATGTACCTGAAGATGCGACTGCAACTGATATCGTTCAGAAAAACTATCAGTTATTCAACGATCTTGGGGTTCGTGGTACGCCAGCAATGCTAATTGATGGGCAGTTGTTACCGGGTTATCTACCTTATGAACAGCTAGCGCCAATGGTCAAAAAGATGATTGCGGAAAAATCGAAGTAATAGCGAGTGAGTCGTTAACGCGTAGACTGCTTTAGTATAATGAAAGCCTCCTATTGGAGGCTTTCTATTTAGTTAAATAAGAAACCGCGTTATTACCAAGTGTATTTAATACCCACACGGTAACGGATTTGTCTTTCATCGCTAGTGCGGCTTTGTTTCACTTGGCCCACTTCAACAAATGGACGCCAGTTTTCACCGTCTGTGGTCTTAATTGAGTACATCACGCGCGCATTATGTAAGTAGTCGGTGGAGCCGTTATCAAATAGTGGTTGCGCGTTGTCTGACATCTCTTTCCAGAATTGGAACTCGTATTGGAAGTCCCAGTCACCCGTTTTATAACCTAGCCAAGTATCAAATTGTTGGATCTTTGAATGGTAGCTATTGCCGTCAGTACCTTGTTGACCGTAATCCCAGAATTTCCACTTATAACGGCCTTGGATACGGAAACCATTGTCGAACGCGTAGTTCAAACGTGCATAAGGTACATAAACAAGACCCGCAGAAGTAAAGTCGAGTGAGGTACCAACTAACCCAACGATGTTCTTATTCAGTTTCTTGTAATAGAAGGCTGAGAATTCCGAGCCATTCATGGTCATTGCATCGAAAGCGCCTTCATCATTTGAATAACGCGCATCAAGTTCAAAACCAATGTTTTTACCTGTGTCTAAAAAGGCTTTGAAACGATCAGCATGTTTTTCTGAACCGTCTAAATATTGGTGGCGGTATTCAACCGTGGTTTTATAGTCGTTAGCAAGGGCTTGTGCTGATGATGCTGCTAATAAAGAGGCCAGCATAAATTTCGTTGTCGTGTTCATAATAACCTTATTGTTTAAGTTGGTATTTGATTTGGTTGTGATTGTTAAATTAGGTGTAAGCATTCGCGGTATTGGCGGGTACTTCGGTAGGGCGCCAAGGATCACCGGTATGTTCAAGCCAAGGCATCAATTCCTCTTCGACTAACTGATGTACTAGGCTTTCATTTTGCTCGGCGATGTTTTGCATTTGATAAGGGTCTTGCTGGTTATCGTGTAATACCACTGATAGTGGTTTACCGATTTTCCTATCCATCATGAGGGTGTAGCGATCGGTTCTTACTCCACGGCGTCCATAGGATTGTCCGCCGTATGGCATGAAGGTGTAGAACTGCGAGCTAGGTTTATCATCACCTTCGATGCCATTGATAGTATTGGCAAAGTTAGCCCCTTCCACGGTATCTGGGATCAGAGCTGGGATACCCATTAAGCCAAATAAGGTTGGGTAAATATCCGGTGCTGAGAATAAGAGATCATCTTGGCGTGGCGCGAGTTTGCCAGGCCAACGGAACATCATAGGGATCCGCATAGACTCATCGTAATGGTTGTTTTTGGTTGGCATACCGTGTGAACCAAGGCAGCAGCCATGATCCGAGAAGAAGACCACAAGGGTTTCCTCTTCAAGACCTAAGCGGTCAAGTTCGTCGACAATACGACCAAACTGCTCATCAACGCCATTAACCATTGCCATATATTCTTTGAAATACTCAGGGCCATAACCTTCAAGGTATTCCTTATCCCATTGCACATTTGGTCGGGTATTCAGCGCTTGCGAGGTTTTATCTTTATAACGATCTAAATATTTTTGCGGTACTTGGTCGTAAGGCGAGTGGGGTGGGTTCATCGACACCACTAACGTAAAGGGTTTATCGCTATCACGATAAGCACCGTTTTCATTACGTAAATATTTAATCGCAATATCAGCTTCGTGTTCTGGACTCCATTGATTCACTTTGATCGGTTGATCACGCGGTGTTTCATTGGTCCAGTACATAGGTGTTAGGTGTTTATCGTAAGTGCCGTAGGCATACCAAAAATCGAAACCATGGCGACGATCAGGGGCTGTCCAATCATTCCAGTAACGGCCTTCCATTGGGTTGTTATAACTTGGAATAAAGGGAGCTTCTGGCGTATCAAGGTGCCACTTCCCTATATAGCCCATGCTATAGCCTTGATCTTTCAAAATATCTGACCAAGTACGGGTCTGTTTCTTTAATTCAATTCCAAAGTCTTTACCGCCAAATTTGCCCGGCATTGCAGTATGGCTGTTGCCCTGAATCCCGTTTCGGTAAGGGTATTGCCCCGTCATCAGCATGCCACGGAAAGGCGTACAAAGCGGGAAGTTAGACACTGCCTGACGCAGTACCACACTCTGTTTCGCAAAGCGGTTCAGGTTTGGCGTGTCAGAAGGGTCTTGCTTCATAAAACCTAACGCGTGGGCACGCATCTCGTCAGGAAAGACGATCAATAGATTGGGTTGTTTCTCTTGTGGTGTATTGCTGTCACTAGCTGTGAGGGTATTGGGTGATGTGGCACACCCTGCCGTTGCCGCGACAGCACTGGTGGCTGCCATGCCTTTTAGTAGGCTACGTCGCGAGATAGACATATGTTCTCCTGAAAGTGAAACGTATTGGATGTTTAAAAACAAATGAAAGGCGTGTTTTCTTTCATTAGCCTTGTGTTTAGTTATTTTTATGACCTAGCACGATGAATTACTTACGAAGTGCTTGCGAATTGCTTCGGATCGTAAGTGATCGAAATTTAAATGGCTGTGTAATTGATCACAAAAAAGTAAACGAAAGTTAATTGGTGCTTTTAGCGAAAGTTATTATCTTTATATGTCACACAATTAGTTAAAATTGGGCGCTATATAAGTGGTTAGAGTTTGGCATTAAGGTTGGCGAAGGTTATGATATGAACAAATGCGTAAGTCTACGCAAGAGTAAACGTAACAATGCGAAAGATTGTGAAAGAGATCAAAAGTTTTCATTTCTTGCGTTGTTGCTTTCGTTTTTAGGTGTAAGCTGTATTCGAAATCAAGCGAAAGAGATTTTGCTGATTTCGTAAGGAGACAAGGTAAAGTGAAAAGTGCAGTCGAAAGGCGCATGGAAATTGTGAACGTGGTTAACCGTGATGGGAAAGCACGTGTCGAGGACCTTGCCGCACAGTTTGATGTCTCTAGTGTCACGATTCGAAGTGACCTTAGTTTTCTGGAAAAGAATGGTTATGTTGTCCGCTCTCATGGCGCAGCCATTCCGAATACTGGGGTGATTGCAGAGCTGACTGTTCATGAGAAACGCCGCCAAAATGCGGGTATTAAATCTCTGATTGGTCAGGCTGCAGCGAAACTTATCGAAAGTGGTGACACTGTAATTCTGGATTCGGGAACGACTACGCGAGAAATCGCATCCAGCTTGAAATCGCTGGAAGATGTAGTGGTTATGACCAATGGTCTGGATGTTGCAATGGAGTTGGCGTCAGCACCTGGAATAGAGGTTCTGATGTCGGGTGGTGTACTTCGTAAGAATGCACTCTCTTTTTCAGGCTCTCAAGCCGAACACAGCTTGAAAAACTATCGTTTTGATAAGGTTTTTCTTGGGGTGGATGGTTTTGATTTAAGAGCCGGTATCACAACACACAACGAGCAGGAAGCGAGTCTTAACCGTTTGATGTGTGAGATTTCTGAGCAAGTAATTGCGGTTGTCGATTCAAGTAAATTCGGTAAACGCAGTTGCCACATGATTCGTGAGTTCGGAAACATTGATATTTTAGTGACAGATTCTGATATTCCTGAAGACTATGTTCAAGGTCTTCGTGATATGAAAGTTGATGTGATTATTGTAGAAAAAGAGTATTAACCCACTAACTCCATAACAGCATTCCAGATGTAGATTGTGGAGTTAGTACATGAACACCCTTCAAAATCTCGTTCAACGCCATAAAGCGGGTGAACAAAACGGTATTTATGCTGTTTGTTCTGCTCACCCTCTGGTGATAGAAGCCGCTCTCAAGCAGGCGTTGAGCGACGATTCTTTATTATTAATTGAAGCTACCTCCAATCAAGTCGATCAATTTGGTGGTTACACAGGCATGACGCCTGTCGACTTTCGAAATTTCGTATTGGAGATGGCGGAATTACTTCAATTCCCTACGGAAAAACTCATTTTAGGTGGCGATCATCTAGGTCCCAATCGCTGGCAAGGCCTTAATGCCGATGAAGCCATGCGAAATGCCGATGATTTGATCGCAGCTTATGTCGCTGCTGGTTTTAAGAAAATTCACCTCGATTGCAGCATGTCTTGTCTTGATGATCCCGTGCCGCTATCAGATGAAATTGTCGCGGAACGTGCTGCTAGATTGGCAAAGATTGCTGAAAAGACGGCGATATCAAGCTTTGGATTTAGTGATCTTTCCTATGTGATTGGTACCGAAGTACCAGTACCGGGCGGGGCCGCTGAAGCACTGAACGAGCTTGAAGTCACCTCATCTGCTGCAGCAATTAAAACCATTGAATGCCATCAAGCTGCATTTGATGCCGCTGGTGTTGCTGATTGTTGGTCACGGGTTATCGGTTTAGTGGTTCAACCTGGGGTTGAATTTGACCACACAGGCGTTATTGATTATTGCCCAGAGAAAGCGGTGTCTTTAAGTACTGTGGTGAATGATTACGAACACTTAGTGTTTGAAGCGCACTCAACCGATTATCAAACCGATACAGCTTATAAAGCATTGGTCGAAGGGCATTTTGCAATTCTGAAAGTTGGCCCAGCTTTAACGTTTGCAATGCGAGAAGCACTGTTCAATCTTTGCGATATTGAAGAAGAAATTGTCGCCAAAGCGCATTGTTCAAACCTCCGTGAAATGATCGAGCAGCAGATGTGTAATGCGCCCGATTACTGGAACAAATACTACCACGGTGATGAACACCAACAGCGTTTTGCGCGCTGTTATAGCTTCAGTGATCGCATTCGTTATTACTGGCCGAATGAACAAATTCATCACGCCCAAGAAACATTGTTTGCCAACCTATCGCGTACAGGCATTCCACTTCCCCTATTAAGTCAGTATTTGCCTGAGCAGTTTCAAGCGGTTCGTGCAGGCCTGATTGAATCTGAGCCTAAGGCTTTGGTTTTAGACAAAATTCATCAGGTGCTTCGTAGTTATGCGAAAGCCTGTAAGCAAATTAAAGGTTAAGAGGTACTACATGAACCAATATCTGGGCTACTCAGAGCAAGATCTTGAAAGCTTAAGTGCTTTCTGGACTGCTAAAGAAGTTGAGCAGCAACCTTCATGCTGGCGTAAAACGCAGGCGACGTTTAACGAATGCCTTCCTGCAATCGACGCCTTTATGGCGAAAGTGCTAGCACATTCAAACTTACGCATTGTGATGACAGGCGCAGGAACATCGGCATTTGCTGGCCAAGCATTGGCACCTGCTTTAGCTGAAAATACGGGAAGACGTGTCGATGCTGTTGCGACAACGAATTTAGTCTCGAATCCGTATCAATATTTTGCGGAGGATTTACCAACGTTATTGGTGTCGTTTGCCCGCTCAGGAAACAGCCCTGAAAGTGTTGCTGCGGTTGAGTTAGCGAACCAATGCCTGACCAATTGCTATCACCTTGTGCTGACCTGTAATGCAGAGGGGCAGTTATATAAAAATAGTATCAATGATCATCGTTGTTTCGCCCTGCTGATGCCAGAAGAAACCAATGATAAATCGTTTGCGATGACCTCGAGCTTTTCTTCGATGATGGTGGCTGCATTTTCGATTCTTGATGGAAAACGTGATCATTCGAAAGAGATTGAAAGGTTATCCTTATGTTCTGAGGGGCTGGTCAAGGAAATTAATATACCTACCAGTAATATAGCAAAGCTAGATATTAGCCGCGTCATTTACTTAGGAAGTGGTGGTTTACAAGGGCTCGCTCAGGAATCAGCACTGAAGTTACTTGAACTGACGGCGGGCAAAGTCGTGGCAACGTATGACTCGCCACTGGGCTTTCGTCATGGACCTAAATCCATTGTTGATAACGAGACGTTGATAGTTGTGTATATCTCGAACAACCCATATACCCGCCAATATGACCTTGATTTGCTCAGTGAGCTTCGTCGCGACAAGATTGCGCGTAAGGTCATTGCGATTACAGCTCAGCTAGACGATCAAGTAACCAGTGGTGACTACCTACATGTCCCTACTATGGATACTGCGACTGATATCGAGCTCTTATTCCCATACATTATTTTTGCCCAGATTTATGCATTCCATCGTGCAATAGCATTGGGTAATACACCTGATAATCCTTGCCCTACCGGTGAAGTAAACCGCGTTGTTCAAGGTGTCACTATACATAATTTTAATAAGTAGACAGGAAGCACTCTTATGACAGCACCTAACATTGTTTGGACCCGAATCGATGAGCGCCTACTACATGGTCAAATTCGAATCACGTGGGGAAAGCACACCGAAGCAAACTTAATCCTTGTTGCTAATGATGACGCAGCTGAAGGGCCAAACGCTGCCTTTATGCAAGCGGGAATGAAAGCTTCAGCTGGTGGTGAGTATGCCGTTCGTTTTTTCTCTATCCAAAAAACCATTGATGTGATCCACAAAGCGTCAGAGAAACAGAAGATCTTCGTCTTATGTAACAACCCTACAGATGTTGCTCGTTTGGTTGAAGGTGGTGTGCCATTGACGCATTGCAATGTTGGGAATATGCATTTTCATGAGGGTAAACGCCAGATCGCCAAGACGGTCTCGGTCGATGAAAAAGACATTAATGCTTTTGAACGTATGGTGGAGCGTGGTGTGACTTGCACAGTGCAAAACACGCCGGATCAAAAACCAGTTAACGTTCTTGAACTTGCCATGGCGTCGGCGTAAGCCGCGTCATACCTCACTATAAACAGAGATTTAAACAAGGAATAAATCATGTTTTTTGAAGCTACGCTGGTCGCAGTATGGGCGTTCTTCTGTGGTATCGATAAATACGATGTCGCGTTGAACATCCACCGCCCACTCATCACAGGCCCTGTCGTTGGTCTGATCATGGGTGATATGCAAATTGGTCTGATTGCTGGTGCCACCTTGGAACTGGCTTGGTTAGGCTTGGTGCCTAACGCTGGGGCACAGCCGCCAGATGTGACCATGGGTACGATTGCTGCTGTTGCTTTTGCCGTGATGACAGGCCAATCAGCAGAAGTAGCAATGGGTGTAGGTATGCCGATTGCAGTCATGATGCAAATGTTGGTCATTGGTTTCTTCGCGCTAACGTCTTTCACTATGGGTAAAGCAGATCGATTTGCTGAAGCTGCAGACTCAGGCGGTATAGACAGGCTACTGATCACCACCATCTCGTTACGTTCTTTATTGTACGCCTTAGTTGCTTTTATCACTGTTTACTTTGGCGAGCACGCCGCTAGCTGGATTGATGAAAACGCACCGAAAGTATTGCTAGAAGGCCTAGGCATTGGTGCCAAGATGGTTCCAGCAATTGGTTTCGCAATGTTACTGAAAATCATGTGGTCAAAAGAAGTGGCGGGTGTGTTCTTCATCGGCTTCGTAATGACAACTTACCTCAAGTTACCAATTATGGCTGTGGCAATTCTAGGTGCGTCAGCAGCCGCGCTTTACTACTTCTTCAGTGGAAATAATGGAAGTTCAAACAACCAACAAGTAGAGGATTTTGAAGATGGCATCTGATATCACAGCAGGCACTTTAGCCGGTAAAAACACCAAGGTTCATGAAAGTCTGGTTGATGATATTGATTCATACGAAGACACCACACCACGCAAAGTGATTTCGAAAAAAGATCTTTGGATCTGTGCGTTACGTGGCCTGTTCATGGAAGGTAACTTTAACTTTGAGCGGATGCAGGCGGGTGGTTTTGCTTACTCCATTATCCCAGCACTGAAGAAGATCCACGGTGACAATAAACGCGATTTGGCGAAATCGTTAAAGAACCACTTACAGTTCTTTAATGCCAGTCCTAAGTTGTTCACTTTCTTGCTAGGTACAGCCATTGCAATGGAAGAGAACAAAGAAAAACCGTCGACCGTTAACGTAATGAAAGTTGCGGGTATGGGACCAACGGGCGGTATCGGTGATGCGATTGACCACATGACCTTGATGCCATTGACCTTGGCACTGGGTGCGTCGATTGCGATGGAAGGCTCGATTGCTGGTCCATTCGTGTTCTTCTTCTTGTACCAAATTGTTCACTTTGCTGTGTACTTCGGTTTGATGTTCATGGGTTACAGAGCGGGTACTGCCGCCATGGTGAACATGAGTGATGCCACCGAGAAGCTCGCCAAAGCGGCCAATATCATGGGTATCTTTGTTATTGGGGCGTTATCGGCCACCTTTATTCGGGTCCAGACCACGGCCTCGCTCGAATTGGGGGGCAAGGTAGTCGAACTACAAAGTGCCTTATTTGACAAGATCATGCCGAACATTCTGCCACTGGCATTGGTGTTCTTTATGCTCAAAATGGTGAAGGGCACGGGCTTCTGGGCTAAACCGCCAGTGTTGATTTTCTCAACCCTTGCAGCCGGTGTTGTCGGTCACTTCCTCGGTATTTTGTAAGCCATACGTTTCGATAGCTTGGGGGGATAACCTCCCCCCTAATCAAGGATTTTAAGATGATTGGTATTGTTGTTTCAGGCCACATTAACTTCGCATCTGGGATGCAGTCGGCAGTAAAAGCGATTGCGGGTGAGCAAGAGCAAATGGCGTTTATCGACTTTGTCGAATCAATGTCGACAGAGCAACTTGAAGCGGATCTTCGCCAAGCGGCACAAGATGTGGATTCGGGCGAAGGGGTGCTGTTTTTAACCGATATTCCAGGTGGTTCACCGTGTAACCGTGCGCTGGCGATTTTGATGGATCAGCCAAACGTTGAGCTTATTGGTGGCGCTAACTTACCTATGATAGCCAATGCCGCTTTTGAACGTGAAGACGTGACATTGCGAGTACTGGTGGACTTATTACTAGAGATTGGCACTTCGTGTATGCAAGACATGCGCAAAGAAGTCGAAGCGCTGATGCAACCTGAACCCGTTTCTGAATGTGAAGATGGGTTATAACCATGCGATACGCTTTACACGCTGATCGGGTGTTTACACCACAAGGTATCGCCACGGATACCCTAGTTATTGTTGCAGATGGAAAGATTGCAGCACTCACGACGGATATACCAACAGACTGCCCTGTTATTCGCCTTGAAGGGCAATCTTTAATGCCGGGCTTTGTGGATATTCATATTCATGGCCGTGACGGCGCCGATGTGATGGATGCAACCGATAACGCATTGCAAACCATCGCCAATGCCTTACCCCAAACGGGGGTTGTTGCTTGGGTTGGCACCACAGTGACAGCGCCTTGGACCGATATTCTAAATGCTTTAGAGCAGGTTCGCAGTTTCACTTCAACAGTGCAGCACCAAGGTGCGGAACTATTGGGGAGTTTTTTAGAGGGTCCGTATTTCACTGAGCCTCATCGCGGATCGCACCCAACGGCGTATTTAAAATCGCCATCATTGTCTGAGCTTGAACAGCTTCATCAAAGTGCGGGGGAGTCGCTACTCCGTGTGGCGGTTGCACCAGAAGCGAAAGGGGCAATGGAAGCGATCAGTTGGCTGGCCGAGCGTGAAATCAAATCGTCAGTGGCACACACCGATGCCACCTTTGATCAAGTCACAGAAGCTTATCACCGTGGCGCCGATTGTGGGGTGCATCTTTTCAACGGTATGCGAGGGCTACATCACCGCGAACCGGGATGCTGTGGCGCGGTACTTTACCACGACATGCTGGCAGAACTCATAGCCGATGGTATTCACGTTAACCCAGTCATGATGCAACTCGCCTACCGAATGAAAGGCTATCAAGGCATTGCCTTAATCACAGATTGTATGCGTGCGGGTGGCTTAGCCGATGGTGAATACTTACTAGGCGCGCAAACCATTACCGTCACTGATGGCGCTGCGCGCACTAAGTGTGGTTCGCTCGCAGGTAGCACCTGTAGCTTAGATCAAGCGCTGCGAAACATGGTGTTCAGCAGCCATGTACCTGAATGGGAAGCGGTGCAAATGGCATCGTATGTTCCTGCAAATTATCTTGGGCTTGCCCACCGCCTTGGCAGTATTGCCGAAGGCATGGATGCCAGCCTGATTGTTATGAATGAAGCATTACACGTGCAAGGGACCTTACTAAAAGGTGAATGGGCCTACCAAGCCGCTGCGAGTAAAAGCGGTAACTAACAGCCACGACGACATAACGTTGTGTACCTTGCCAAACAAATGAATAAGAGGTTTAACATGGAAATTCGTCAACCAATTCATAGCGAACACGCTAAACAACTCGACACAGCTGGGCTTCGTGAGCAGTTCCTGATCGAAAATATGTTTCAAGAAGGTCAACTGAACCTGACTTATAGCCACATTGACCGCATTATTGTTGGCGGTGCCGTGCCTACTGACGAAGCATTAATGCTTGAGGGCGGTAAAGAAATCGGTGTTGATTACTTCCTAGAGCGTCGCGAACTGGGTGCGATCAATATCGGTGAGCCAGGCTTAGTCATTGTTGATGGCAAAACCTATGAGATTGGCACGCGTGAAGCCATTTATGTGGGTAAAGGGGCTAAAGAAGTTAAATTTGAAAGTGTCTCGGCTCAACAGCCTGCTCGTTTTTACGTGAACAGCGCGCCAGCCCATATGACGTACCCAACCCGCAAAATTACCCGTGAAGATGCCTCGCCAGAAACCCTCGGTAGCCAAGAAAACTGTAACGTTCGTACCATCAACAAGTACCTGCACCCTGCGGTTCTACCGACTTGCCAGTTACTCATGGGCTTGACGGAGCTAGCACCGGGTAGCCTTTGGAATACCATGCCGTGCCATACCCACGAACGCCGTATGGAAGTGTACCTGTACTTCAACATGAAAGACGACAATATCGTTTTCCATTACATGGGTGAGCCACAAGAAACCCGCCATATTGTGATGCGTAACGAACAAGCGGTGATCAGCCCTAGCTGGTCTATTCACTCAGGCGTTGGCACCGCGGCTTACACCTTTATTTGGAGCATGGTGGGAGAGAACCAAACCTTCCATGACATGGACCACGTCGCAATGAGCGATCTGAAGTAACACCTCTCTCAATTTGCGGTATAGCGAATAGCAATTAGCTTTTTATTGCTTGCTATACCGCCCAGCTAAATTAGGAATTCCAAATGAACATGTTTGATCTTTCAGGCAAAGTTGCCATCGTTACTGGCTGTAATACAGGCCTTGGTCAGGGTATGGCGTTAGGGCTGGCGAAAGCGGGCGCAAATATTGTAGGCATTGGCCACCAAGCAGCCCCAGAAACTCAGCAGCAAGTGGAAGCGCTGGGTCGTAAGTTCCACTACATTACGGCCAACCTAATGGAACAAGATAAGCTTGAAGCCATTGTTGCGGAAGCGGTCGAGGTGATGGGGCAGGTTGATATTTTGATCAACAATGCAGGCATCATTCGCCGTGAAGATCTGTTGAAATTCTCAGAATCCGACTGGGATGATGTGATCAACATTAACCAGAAAACCTTGTTCTTCTTATCGCAATCTGTTGCCAAGCAATTTGTTAAACAGGGCAATGGCGGCAAGATCATCAATATCGCTTCAATGCTGTCTTACCAAGGCGGTATCCGCGTACCTTCTTACACCGCGAGTAAGTCGGCTGTGATGGGCTTAACCCGCGCCTTGGCGACTGAACTTGCCGAGCACAACATTAATGTGAACGCGATTGCGCCGGGCTACATGGCAACCGACAACACGACTGCTTTGCGTGCGGATGAAGCGCGTAATGCTGCAATTTTAGAGCGTATTCCTGCGAATCGTTGGGGTTTGCCAGCAGACTTAGAAGGCCCTGCGGTATTCCTTGCTTCTTCTGCGAGCGATTACGTCAACGGCTACACCATTGCAGTTGATGGTGGTTGGTTGGCGCGTTAAGCAAGCAGGCGAAAGAAAAGGGAAAAGGGAGAAGTAAGATGACGTTAGGCACTAAACAAGCCATTCTCGATACCATGAAGCGGGTATATCGCTATCAAGCGGCCAATCAAACTCGCAGCGTGATCCGTCGTAGTGGCAAAACTCGTTTTATTAAAGATACCGATTGGGAACGAGGCGTATTTTGGTCTTGTACCTCAGCGGCATGGTTAGCAACCGATGACTCAGAATACCTCGACGGTGTTATGAATTACGCGTTGCACACAGGTTTTCGTGCGGGCCCCAATGCGCGCTTTGCGGATGACCACATCTGCTGTCAGGCATACCTAGATGTTTACCCTGTGGTGAATCAAGTTGAAGCCCTTGAGCCAACGGTCAAAGCGTTGGATCTGATGGTTGAGACCCCAGAGCTCGGGCGTAAAGATTGGTGGTGGTGTGATTCATTATTTATGGCGCCGCCAGCCTTTGCCGCCTTGTCGCAGCAAACCGGTGACAATAAATACCTTGATTACATGAACACCGCCTACTGGGATTCGGTTGATCATCTATTCGATCCAGAGACAGGTTTGTTTTATCGCGATCACCGCTACATTCCAGATGGCAGCGGCAATGAATTACGCGAAGCGAATGGCAATAAAGTGTTCTGGAGCCGAGGTATCGGTTGGGTATTAGCCTCTGTACCACGCTTATTGGCACGTATGCCAGAAGACTATAGCGAACGTGCTCGCTACCTTGAGTTATTTAATAACCTTGCGGCAGAGGTAGTGAAATACCAGCAAGCCGATGGTTTTTGGCGAACCAGTTTACTCGACCCTGATAACTTCCCGGCACCTGAAAGTAGTGCCACTGCGCTGTTTTGTTATGGCTTAGCATGGGGGATTAATACCGAGCAACTAGATCGTGATACCTACCTTCCAGTAGTTGAAAAAGCATGGGCCGCTTTGCAAGGCTGTATTCACGACAACGGCATGATGGGCTGGGTACAACTTCCCGCCTTTAATCCGCGTGATGTGAAATTCGAGCACAATATCGATTATGGCGCAGGGGCATTTATGCTTGCGGCGACAGAAATGGCGCGACTTGCCGAGTAGTACCTGCCGTTTCAGTTTATAGCTGGAATTATTA
>NZ_NOIF01000143.1 GCF_002265265.1 Photobacterium sanguinicancri | reverse complement strand
AATTTTTACGATATGAAAAGATGAATATTGATTTTAAATATCACCGTTATTAAAGGCTCATGATCACGCGGCTAACAGATGGACCAACTAAACGTTTGAGTGCCATCATTGCCATACCTTTTGCGAACGTTTTAGTACCTTTAGTTACAGCATTCTCAATAAATGAAGGTTTATCAGCACCTTGCGTCCAGCCGTGGCTGGATAATGTATCAAGTATACTTTCACAATCTAGCTCATTATTATCAAAGCTGATGGCGACAGAGCCAGCATAGCGTTTGTGCTTGATCTGAGTGATCGCATCAATTTCCTCTAAGCTATTGATCAGCTCAGCGACGGAATCTGGATTTTGGTGAATATAGTCAGAACGGACACGTAAACGCTGGTTAGTTTTGTGAATATATGTGTTCATAGTATTACCAATAAAGATGCATTTGATGATGCGAACTATTTCTATTCGCAACAATATCACTCCCTTTGATTAAGCGCAAAAAATATTTGATTAAAATGTTTAACGACATGAAATTAAAAGCAATCTATTACTTAGTGCGTATAATCATCGCATGAAAAAACAAATAGATACCGCGCTTAAATTGCGCCGATGGTTGACGATTGGTCACCACATTCCCGGACGTATTCGACTGAAGTATAAGCTAGGACTGCTTGCACACCTTGCAACTTTCAATCGAGCGGATATTGAAAATACCTTGCAAAGCATTGCTGCTTTCAAGCAGTACAAAATTAATAATGCAACGGGTAGTTTGCTGATTGAGTATGACGCTAACATAGTAAAGCCGCATTTAATTGAGGCATTGTTCTCAGAATCTGAGCAAGAAGCGGAACAAGCATGCTACGCACTTGCCGCTTGTTTAGAACAATAAATGGAGCAATAAATGACGAAAAAAGAGAACGAAGGACAGCCAAGCGATCCTTATGCTCAACATGGTGATCAGCCCGCGTGGGATCAAACACCACCGCCGCCACATTATCAAGGTCATCCTTATGCTGGGTATCCACACCCTGGGTCTATGCATCCAGGTTATGCACATCCGAGTTATCCCCATCAAGGTCACCCTCATGCACAACCACACCATGTAGCGCATCATATGCCACCGCATGGCTACGGTTATCCGCATGGACATCCGCATGCTTTCCCTCCAGGGCACATGCACCCAGGTATGATACCGCCGCCTATGATGGGGCAGATGCCACCGGAAATGATGCAAGCGCATATGGCGCATATGGCGCAGATGCATGCAAGCATGATGCAGCCGCAATCCGAAGAAGCACAATCAGAACCCAACCCTTTATTTGATCAGGCCCAAGCAATGCTTGAAGGCGCATTAGGTGAAGAAGCGGGAATGTTTAAAGAAATTTTAGGGAGTTTTGGTATGAACGATAAAGAATTTTGGAAAGGCGCAATGGTTGGTGCTGCTGCGGCATTAATCCTAAGTAACGAAAATGTACGTAAAGGTCTAATGGGGGCGATTTCAGGTGCAGGTAATATGCTGAAAACGGGTGGCGAAGCAGTAAAAGACACTGCAACTCAAACAGCTGCATCTGTTCAACAGAATGTATCTACTGGCAATGAAATTTTCCGTGATACATACACTGCGGGTAAAGAAGGTTTTAAAGAGTCGGTTGAGCGTCACAACCAAGAATATCAAGCGCCAGAACAACCTGCGCAAGATATAGATAACACTCAAGACGGTGCTGCAAAGTAATTTATGAGTAATTCCACTGACAAATTAAGCACAGCTAGTCGAGCAATGATTGCTGGTGCCATCATAGGTGGGACTGCATCTGCGGCACGACAGTGGAAAGGGCATCAAGAGAATACGATTGAAACCAATGAAATGGTGGCAACCGTTGTAAAAGACTCTTTAAAAGCAGGGCTGGCAGGTGGTGCAGCAACGTATGTGGCTGACAAAATGGCCGGTCGTCCTCTGCTTTCAATGCTTACAGTTGTGAGTACTGGTGCAGTAGGCCTGTACCTGATGGATCAATACACGGGGAAAAAGAACAATGAGCAATAATCACCCATATTATGGCTACCCATACTACGGTGGTCAGCCTCAGCAACCAACGACTGAGGCTCCGTACAAAAAGCAAAACTCAAAAACGCACTTTGTAATGGGTGTTGCCGCAGGTGCTGCCGTTGCGTACTTACTTTCCAATAAAAAGTTCCAACAAGGAGTATCGGCAACCGGCGAAAAAGCATGGTCTGCAGTACGCGGTGAAGTTGAAGAGCTAAAAGAGCGTTTAGAAGATACTCAAGCGGAACTGGAATACTACCGTAACCTTCATAAAGGTGAAGAATGATCGAGGTGCAAGTTAGGCATCGCTTTCCCGGTCGTATTCGTTTCAAAGTTAATGCCTTAAAACAGTATCCAGATATTGGTGATTGGATTAAGCAAAGCTTATTAGCAATTCAAGGTATTCACGAAGTACGTGTGAACGGCAATGCGTGCTCAATTGTGATCCAGTATGAGCCATTATTACTTGATTGTAAGACGTTATCTGCTCGTATTGAGGCACTTAATTTTGAAGATGGCGAACAGTCTGAATCAGAACATGAGTTCACTCGTGGTGATGTTGCTCTTAATGTTATTGGTACGCTTTCAACTGCAATGTTACCAAAGCGTTGGGGGGCATTAGCGACAGCGACCTTGATTGCTCCAACAATAGCGGAAGGTATTAACGAACTGCGCGATAAGCGTGTATCGGTTGAAGTGCTCGATGCAATTGCGGTTGGACTGTCTGCGTGGCGCGGTGATTATAAAACTGCGATGTTGACTCAGAGCCTGATTAGCTTGGGTGAATACATGGAGCAACGTACTAGCCGCAGTAGTGATCAGTTGTTAGCTGACTTGATGAGCCCTAAAGAATCTTTGGTGTGGCGCATTAGTGCGGAAGGTAAGTCGAAGTGTAATTCATCGTCGCTGGTAGAAGGTGACTTGATTGAATTAATGCCTGGCGATGCTATACCGATAGACGGTAGAGTTGAATCTGGTGCGGCTTTGGTTAACCAATCAACGTTAACAGGTGAAAGTGTGCCAGTGCGTCGTGAAGAGGGTGCCGCAGTTTATTCGGGTACATCTATCCACGATGGTAGTATCAAGGTTCGGGTTGAAAAGGTCGGTAGCGAAGCAACAACGGCTAAAATTGCCAAGCTTATTTATGATTCACTCAGTGAAAAAAGTGAAATTCAGCAAGTGACTCAAGACATGGCCGATCGTCGTGTCAAAATCACGTTAGGCATCGGTGCGGCTGTTTTTGCGTTAACGCAAGATGTTAACCGATTAGCATCGGTCTTCTTAGTAGATTACTCCTGTGCGTTAAAACTCAGCACCCCGGTGACATTTAAATCGATCATGTATCGTGCAGCCCAAAACGGTATTTTGCTGAAGGGCGGAAGCGCGATTGAGAAACTGGTGAAAGTCGACACTTGTGTGTTCGATAAAACCGGTACGCTTACTTATGGCGATATGGAAGTTACCGATGTTGTGCCACTTTGCTCATCGAATTCTGCACGTGATCTGCTAGCTATTGCGGCATCAGTAGAAGAGCACAGTAGTCATCCGTTATCGCAAGCAATCGTTAATGCCGCCAAGCATAATGAGTTGCCGCATATTGACCATGGTGAAGTGGAATATGTGATTGCCCATGGTCTGCGCAGTACACTTAATCAGCATTGCTTAATTATGGGAAGTCGCCATTTCCTCGAATCACATGAACAAGTGGAATTTGCCGAGTATGACGAGGAAATTTCTCATCTAGAACAGCAAGGTCGCCACCTGATCTTCATTTCACACCAGAAGAAGCTGATCGGTATGATCGGTCTCCGCGATCACTTGCGTGAAGATGTTACACAGACACTTCACGAGCTGCGTGAGTCGGGCATCAATGAGTTGGTGATGATTTCTGGCGACCGTGCGTTCAAAGCACAAATGCTGGGTGATGATTTGAAACTCGATCGTGTGTTTGCAGAAGCAACACCCGAGAGTAAATCTGACATTGTCGAAGCGCTGAAGCAATCAGGTCGTACTGTGATGTTTGTGGGCGATGGTGTGAACGATGCGCCAGCACTCACCAAAGCGGATGTAGGTATTGCGATGTGCAAAGGCACAGAGCTTGCTCGTCAGGCGGCGGATGTAGTGTTGTTGAAAGACACACTTCATGGTGTTGCTCAAGCCCGTCAATTGGCGCAAGTGGCGATGTCGCTGGTAAACAGTAACATCAAACTCGCAGAGTACGTGAACAGCGGCATTATGTTTGCGGCGGCGTTAGGCATGCTAAAACCAGCAGCCAGTGCTTTGCTCCATAATGGTACAACGTTAGCGATTCTTGCTCGCTCTTTAGCTGCAAAAAATGGCTAGAGCGTTATCTCGAGTAATGGCATGAAATACCCAAAGCCCGGTTAATTATAAGCCGGGCTTTATTTATCAAGACAAACTATAAAGGCCTAGTTTTGTAAGTTTGCTAGTAACTTGTCACAACTAGCTTTGAGTTGTTGCAGTTCTTCAATTTCAAGTTTGCTTTTACAGAACATACTATTAGGGACAGAAAGCGCTTTATTTTTTAGCTCTGCGCCTTGGTTGGTTAAGAAAACCAAACGAATACGTTCATCTTCACTGCTGCGCTTTCTTGTAATGAAGCCTTTTGTTTCTAATCGCTTAAGTAAAGGCGTAAGAGTTCCTGAGTCCAGATGAAGATCATGGCCAAGATCTTTTACGTTAATGCCACTTTTTTCCCAAATAACCATCATTGTTAGGTATTGAGAATAAGTGAGATCAAGTTCATTTAGTAATGGACGATAGGCTCGGGTCATTGCATTTGATGCGCTATAAAGAGAGAAACATACTTGATTTTTAAGTAATAATTGAGTTGATTCCACTTCATTTAGGCTATGTTTATCAGTTAAATTCGCCATCTCAAACCCCATACTGAAAATAGATTGTGCACAATATACTTGTGTTTTACCTTTTAATCGACTTATACTTGCTGCAAATGAATTGCGCGCAATTTAATTGCTGGCAATCTAAATCATTTGTTATCGTATGTAATTTAAAGGACATCATCATGACGACACTGTACACAACGAAAGCAACGGCATCAGCAGGGCGTAACGGTCAAGTAACTACAGATGACAACATGCTAGATCTTGCTCTCAGCTACCCGAAAGAAATGGGCGGAACAGGTGAAGCAACTAACCCCGAACAATTGTTTGCTGCTGGTTATTCTGCGTGTTTTTCAAATGCGATTATTCATGTAGCACGAGAAATGAAAATCAAATTAACGCAAGCCCCAGTGACGGCTGAAGTAGGGATCGGGCCAAATAATGCGGGTGGCTTTGCATTAACAGTCGCGCTTGCTGTCGTACTCGATTTAGAAGAACAACAAGCGCAGCAATTAGTAAAAACAGCACATCAAGTTTGTCCGTATTCAAATGCAGTGAAAGGCAATATCGATGTAAAACTATCAGTTAATGGCGTTGCACTGTAATTCGATGATTTGTATCAGAGTGATTAAGGATAAATAGCATGAACACTCTATTGTTGACTGCTGGCCGTGTACTTTTGGCATTGTATTTTTTAATTCCAGGCATCATGAAATTTGTGTCGTGGGATATGCATATCCAATTAATGGAAAAGCATGACATGCCTTTTGTTCCTGTACTATTAGGGCTTGCTGGTGTCTTTCAAATTGGCGCTGCCGTTTTATTAATTGCTAACCGATTTACGTGGATAGTTGCACTATTACTTGCTGGATTAGTGCTTGTGATTAATGTGTCGTTGCATGATTTCTGGAATTACCTCGGCTTAGAGGGGGCGCACGAGATGCAAAACTTCATTAAGAACTTGGGTATTTTTGCTGGCTTGTTAGTGCTTTCTGGTCACTCAATGCCTGAATGCTTAAAAGCAAATCGTAAAAATTAAATTTGTTGCATCGGCTGCATGGTATGTAACACAGAAAATGTAGTTGTATGGTAGCAGTGCATGACGTAAAAGCCGCGGTGATAAACGTGGCTTTTACGTCAATTTAAATCAGCGGCTTGATCCCCCAAATAAGCAGAGGCCAAATCTCTACTCATTCGCAAACGCCCACTTTCGTTAAAAGTGGTTAGCAATCGGGATGATGGCTACGGCTGTAATGATGAAGGATTGCTGTTACCTCATTAATACGTCGAGCAAAACTCTTCTTAGACGCTCGCTCAAACTCAGTATGATCGCCATCGCCAAACGGGCCAAAGCCATCAAGGGTAGGGACACCTTCACCTGCGGTGACATTGGCATCGCTGACGCCGCCACGTTGTTCCGTTTTTAGCGGATAGCCAATGATGCTTGATAGAATATCAATAAGACTTTGCTGCGCAGGTGTTGGATTCATTACGTTACGCTGTAACCCGCCAGTCAGTTTTTCAGAAACACCTTCAACACCATGGAGCGAAATTAAGGCAGGAATAGCACGAAGAATGCGATCTTGTTCATCTAAGTGAGTGAATCGGGCTTCAACCATCAATTTAGCAAAAGGTGAAATGGTGTTGGTGCTTGTTCCTCCTTCCATTAATCCGACATTGACTGTGGTTCCTTTGGCAAGGTGAGTGAGTTCGGTAAGAACAATCACTAAGCGAGCGGCGGCAAGGTTGGCATTTTTCCCTACCGCATAGTGGTTGCCAGCATGGGCGGCGACACCTGTGAGTTCAATACAATAAGTGGCGACGCCTTTTCTGCCATTAACTACTTCGTGATCTTCACCAGCCGCCTCAAAATCTAGGCATGCATCGTATTGGCTTGCAATGCTAAGGGTGATCGCTTTGCTGTCATCGCTCCCTGTTTCCTCGTCGCTAACCAAGAGAAAATCAATATTGGTGATGCATCCATTTTTCTTAAAGATATTGCGCAGCGCTGTTAACGCAACAAAATTGCCGCCTTTCATATCACAGGTACCTGGTCCATATACCCATTCAGCATCTTCGGTAAATCCTTCAAACGTATTAGGCGGAAAAACGGTATCCATGTGACCGAGTAATAATAGCCGAGGTTTATTCGCTACAAATGGACTAGTGAATAGCAAGTGATTACCAATATGTTCACGAGGGTACGTTGTCATCGTCATCCCGAGCGCTTCAAGCCACCCTCGCATTAACTCGCCATTGGCATCAACCCCCGCCTTGTTTTGGGTCCATGAGTTGATGCTTACCAAGGTTTTTAAATCCGTAAAATCGATACGCGTCACAGCTTGATTCCTTCTTAGTGTAATTGCGTTCAACGGGCGATTAGTCGATGAGAACTTCCACCTAGGTCACTGTTATAAAGTTGATGCAACATTATGATGTGCAACTATATTAATATCTATTTTGGAATATTCAAATTCTCTTTTCGTATACTTTTGAAGTCGAGTGATTTAAGGAAAATGTTATGGCCACTCATCGTGTCGGTTTATGGATGTATCAAAATTCAGGTGGGACAGAAATTGAGCGAAAAATCGTCGCAAAGCTGAATGAGAGGAATGTCGAAGTCATTACAGGGTTGGATTTAAACGACGCTACTGCACATAACGGCAGTATTTTTTGCAAAGGTCAGGTAATGGAGGATTTGGATCTGTTTTTCTCGTACAACGCGGGACAGCAGGGACCTTTTCAAATGTACCTATACCAAACGCTGAGCAGTATGATTCCAACCATTAATAATTATGCGGCATTTGAGCTGACAGAAGATAAATTCCGCACCGCGCATCTTCTCAAGACCCACGCTATTCCGACAGCCGACCATATCGTCTGTAATAAACATAATATCCAACAAGTGAAGGAACACCTTCGGTTTTGGCAAGGAAAAGCGATTTGTAAGCCAGTGAATGGCTGGGGTGGTAACGGCATTATTAAACTCGAAAGTGAGCGTGATCTTGATTTATTGCTGCCGTATATCACGATGCAAAATTTGCCACAGTTCTATATTGAGCGTGTGATTGAAAACGATTACACCGATTACAGAATCGACATTGTTGACGGGAAATACGTAGCTTGCTACGGACGCCAAGCGGCAAAAGGAAGTTGGAAAACCAATATTACCAGTGGTGGCAGTGTGATTCAGCGTGAACCTACGCAAGAGGTGATCGATCTCGCGTTAAAAGCCGCAAAGATCACAGGGCTAGAAGTGGCTGGTGTCGACATTATTTACGATATCGAACATCAAGAATATGTGGTGCTCGAAGTCAATGGTATCCCAGCTTTCGCCACCCCGGATCAAGAGCGTTTAGGGCTCGATTTCAATAACACCAAAATAGATTACCTTTGCGATTTGATCGACCGAACGATTCGTCACCGTATCGATTTACCCTGTGTATCCAGTGAGGTGGGTTTAGAAATAGAGCAGCCTATCGATATGCCATCGGCTGTGAACGATATATTCAATGCTGATTTGACTGGAACTGCGGCCGCTACTATTAAGGACAAAGCGCTATGAGTTTATTGAAACCACAATTGCCAAAAATTGGAATGCTTTATTTAGATCATGTCTTACGTTTTTTTGATCGCTCTAATTTTCAAGGGTGGCCAGATAAAATCGAGCAAGTGATTTATCATTGGGGTAACGATAAGCAGCGCTTTATCAATGAAGTGAAGCAGAAGAAGATTGATGTTCTGATAGGTAATATCCCTGCGACTGCGTATGAAACCTTCCGTGATATTGCGAGGGCTTTACCGAATGTAAAATTTATTCCGTCGCTAGATAGCCAATTCAGCAATAAATCGAAAGAAAATGTGACCCACTTTTGTGAAAAGTATCAACTGCCGATCCCCAAGACGCATATTTTCTATCAGCCTGATGAAGCCTTGGCATACTTGCGTGACGCTGAGTACCCTAAGATTGTAAAACGCTCTTATGGTCCTTCAAATTATGGCGGGTATTTTGTCCATAAAGTCGATAGTGTCGACGAAGCGATACGTTTGTTCTCAGAGCGTCGCTACTTTCCTGCCTATATCCAAGACTTTGTTCCAATGAAAGCCGACATCCGCGTGATGTTAGTGGGCCACCAGCCTGTTTGTGCTTTCTGGCGTCGACCACCTGAAGGGGAATGGTTAACCAATACTAGCCAAGGTGGCAGTATGGATTATCAAGATGTACCCCGTGAAGTTCTCGATTTAGCGGTACGAGTATCGAAAGCGGCGCAAGCTGAATACTGGGCGTGTGATATCGCCGTCAGCACTAAAGATGAGTACACCATTTTAGAATGTGCCACGGCCTTTGCCGCTTTCCCCTATATTCGAGATTGGATTGGACATTACTTAATGTGGCAACTCGCCCCCGCGCAATTTACTCAGCCTTATTTTGCAGATCGTAACTGGGAAGAGTTAGGCAAAGTGGATTCATCATTACTGCGTACTATGCGCCATATTCAATTTGGTCATGCCAGTGAATCGACCGATACAGGTGAATACGCACCCGCTGATGAACATTATTCGCTGTTAAATACCTATCATGAAGATGATGAAGAGTGGCCAAGTGAGGCATGGAACTTCCAAGATCTGAATAAGGGAAAACTCAAAGATTCATACTTTGGCTCAGCGCGCGAGCAAACTCCAAATAACCCAATGGCTGAGTCTGATTCATTCGAATCTTTTCTATCTGAATTGAGTTCTGAAAATGATTTAGATACCGGAATTGAAGACCTTGCCAAATTGATGAATGGCGAGGGTGACGTTCAAGGTGTTACCGAGCTCCAAGATCTTACTGATGCTCAAAAGTCCGTTGTCATTGAATCACAACAATTAGTTAATTTTTTCATGTCGGTAAAAGGGATAGGTCACGGTTTAGCCACTGAGATAGTTGATACCTTAGGTGTTGATGGCACCTTACGTATTTTGAATGATCAGCCAGAACAGCTCATGACATTCCGTAATTTAAAGCAGAAAAAGCTGGATGCTATCCTCTGCCAGTGGCGTGAGTGTGAGCTTCTCAACTAGGGATAAATGATGAAAAAGCAATATTTGTCGTATCAAGACACAATAGACTTTCTCGCCCAAGCAATGGAAAAGCACCCGAATTTGATCCGCTTAGAAAGCATCGGTGAAACCCATGAAGGGCGGCCGATCATGATGGTGACAGTATCGCAAGATGTCGCCTACGCGGATCTTAAACCAGCACTGTTATACACGGGGACCATTCACGCGCGAGAGTGGATTGGGATTGAACTGGCGGTTAACTTTGTACAGTACTTGTTAGATAACTACCCAAGTAACCCAGATGTGGTTGAAGCACTAACTCGCAATACTCTTTATATGGTGCCGTGTTTAAATCCCGACGGTTTTGAATATTCACGCCAGCATTTTTCATTCTGGCGTAAAAATCGACGAGACAATGGAGACGGTACTTTTGGGGTCGATTTGAATCGAAACTTTGGTATCAACTTTAAACGCTCAACTAATACTCAATCTAATATTTACGGTGGCCAAGCTGCATTTTCTGAACCAGAGACTTCAGCCATTAAAGGGTTTGTTGAAAGCCACAGTAATATTCAGATTGCCTTAGATTACCATTCCCAAGGAAATGTCTTTTTCCCTGCGCATAAGTTTAACCATGAAGCCGAAATTGAAGGCACAGATCTGAATATCATGTGCGCCAATATGGCGAATGAAATCTACAAAGTGACGAAGCGCCAGTACGGTATTCATCGTGGTAAGCCACCCGCCAATTTGATCCACGGTAGTGGCCGTGAGTATTACTACGATCGCGGTATTTTGTCTTCGGTAGTCGAAGTGGGCAGCCGCAATATCCCTGATTATCTGATCAATATGTCGCAAAGTGTGGATGAGAATATCCCCGCACTGCTTTATGCGTTAGGCACTGCGATCAATTACTCTGATTTAGCACCCAAACGGCCGGAAAACTTCACCACCAAAGAAGTACTCGCTAATCAGGTGGAGCTTACATGGGATGATG
The DNA here is from genome assembly GCF_002265265.1 of Photobacterium sanguinicancri. Taxonomy (GTDB): domain Bacteria; phylum Pseudomonadota; class Gammaproteobacteria; order Enterobacterales; family Vibrionaceae; genus Photobacterium; species Photobacterium sanguinicancri. Next base: position 2,814 of record NZ_NOIF01000143.1, on the reverse strand, counting down.
GCAATAGTGATGTTAGGTGTGATGACTGCAAAGACAACCAAACAGATGAAGTACAAAGTGATCAGGACGGGTGTTACTACCAGATTTACCGCAGTGAATCGCCCAAGTATCAATGTACTCGAGAAAACCTAATCGCGATAACTTCGCAGCATAGTTATATCGATAAGCAATTAAAATCGGGTCATCGTTATTTCTACAACCTGCGCAAAGTGAACCGACTTAATCGCATTAAGTCACCGTTTGCTCCTGAAGTGAAAATTAAAACCTGCTTAGAAAAAGATGAATTTGCTTTCACCTTATTTCCAAATCCTGAACAGATTGGCTATGTCGGTGAACTAACGGCAAGTCAGAACCGAGAACATTTTGGTAATAACTCGCTCTTTATTGGCGTGAACAAAACCAAAGGTGCTTGCTATGGGGTGATAGATTTCAATATCGATCGATTACCCGATGATGCGATCATTAAAGATGCGGTGTTCTCTTTGTATCCGATGAACCGTGTTGGCGCCAAAATAGAAAACTATGGAGAGTGGTCGGTATCTATCCTTAACCCAGAAGATATTAGCGATATTACCGATTTTGCACAGATTCAATCAGCGACGGCGATTCAAACTTTAGGCGATGCCATCGATTCAGACCAACTGACACAAGGGATCTGGAAAACATGGCGATTTAGTGCGCTTGAGAAAAGGCTGGTGGAGGAGCAACTAGAAAAAGGGCGCTTGTTATTGCGTTTGCAAGGGCCTGATAGTTTACCTCTGTGTAACGACTCGCAGATGATGCAGTTTGATATTGGCTACGGACGCTTTGGCGGTGGGATTCATTACCGACCAAACCTAGATTTAATCTATACTCGCAAACCGTATCAAGTCGCGCTATCGGCAACCGACTGTCATACCATAGAGCGAGAAGCACATTATCCTGCTGAACTACGTTCAGGATTTGATTATCAAGGTGAAACGGTATTTGGTCAGGTCGGGTTTTCGTTATCGTGCATCAGTAACAGTGTCGATATTGCGATTACCCAAGCTTACTTTGAAATCGAAAGTGGCTCGCTAGTAGGGCTAGATCAACATATGCGCTTTACGGTTGAAATGGCCGAACTCGATAGCCTTGATTACTACAGTGTGAAGCACAGAGAAAAAATTGAGTTTATTGGTTATGAAGTGAGTAGTGAGGATTTAGCGAAGTCACCTCGCCAGCGCTTCATGTTTGATAGCTCGGCACGGCAATACCTAGAGCAACTCCATGCCGAAGGTAAGCATGTCACGCTGATCATCCGTGCGACATCGGCCTCGCGTCAAAAAGAAGCCATAGTTGATTGGTATGGCTTGGAAGATGAGCACCGCCCACAGCTGGTGATTGACTATATTGAGCGTCGTCATCAGGCGTTGGAATCGCCACAAAACCTTGAAGCACAATTGCAAGATGGTGCAGTGAAGTTGACGTGGGATAATCCAGAACATAATGATTTTGTTGGCGCGTATGTGGTACGCAATAGTTTCCATCCGCCACGCTCACCGTTTGATGGCGTGAAGTTGTATGCAGGTAAAGACAGCTACACCTTTGATCGATTCGGCAATGCTAATATTCCCAAATACTATTCGGTATTTAGCTACGATAATGTGCCGAATTACTCTATTCCTGCGATGATCAAATTCAGTACCGATGAAGTGACACCTATCATCTGCGATGAATTTGAACCGCAAGATGAAGCTGAAAAACGTTATCGGGACGGTGAGTAGCCCACAGTGCTCAAAGAATAAATATAGATAGCATTTATTCGGTTGTTGTTGATTGCCCGCTCATTAAGATGGCTTTCTTTCCGGTGGGTATAATTGGCGGTTTTTTAAAATGATAGCAAAAGGCTTCTGTAGGGAAGCCTTTTTTATTTGGAATAAAGTAAGGTTGAGTCTATTTCTTTTGATCAAGAAATATTGGTTTAGGCGTATCGGCTAAATGCGATTGCCCAGTTACACAGGTCAATCTAAGAGGGCAGTGCTGGCACTTAGGTTTGGGGTTACAAAAGGCTTGTCCATGGTCGACCATCAAGCCGTGGTACAAAGCATAGCGAGCCGTATCAAGAGGAATAGCTTGCTCCATTAAATCGTGAAATCGTTCATAGCTTTTGGGAACAGTAAGGCCATTTCTCTCAAAGATACGACGCGTATAAGCATCAATAACAAAAGATGGCTTACCAATCGCATACACTAAAATAACGTCTGCAGTTTCGCCACCAATCCCTTTCACGCTTAATAACTCTTTGCGCAGAGTTACTTTATCTTGTGCGCGCACTTTGTTGATTTCGTATTGGTAACCCTTAAACCAAGCCGTCATCGATTTTAGCTTAATGGCTTTTTGATTGTAGTAACCACTGGGTCGAATGCTTTGTGCTAATTCCTCTAATGACATGGCTGCGATATGTTGCGGGAATTTATTCTCAGCTAGATTGCTCAGCGCTTTATCGGCATTCTTCCAGTTCGTATTTTGCACCAAGATAGAACCTAGCATGATTTCGTACGGATTATCGTTCGGCCACCAAATATAATCACCATAGTGCTGCACCAAGGTGTCAAAGATACTTTGGATGAATGTGAGTTGGTCTACGGGCTTTGTTGGCTGTTGTTGAGAGTGCTGTATCAAGATTAACCTTAGAGCTAATGTCAGTAAAAAGGATGATCGCATTCCATAATTCTAGCTGACAGGCTCAAAACGGAGCAGTCCGTCGTTACAGAAATAGCGCTAAGTTAATAGGGATGATGAAGTTGATATTTACCTTCAGGGAAATAGTTATTTTAAAGGTCAGCATTTATA
>NZ_NOIF01000142.1 GCF_002265265.1 Photobacterium sanguinicancri | reverse complement strand
AAAATGAGAAATAGTGATTACTCAATATTTTGAATTTGCTCACGCATTTGTTCGATCAGTACTTTTAGTTCTACGGCAGAAGCTGTGATCTCAGTGTTGATAGATTTTGAGGCTAGGGTGTTCGACTCGCGGTTGAACTCTTGCATCATGAAATCTAAACGACGACCACATGCGCCACCTTTTTTCATGATCTTTTGTGTTTCTTTCACGTGTGAATCAAGACGATCTAGCTCTTCTGCTACATCGCTCTTCTGTGCGAGCAGGATCAGTTCTTGCTCTACACGGCTTGCATCTAGCTCAATTTTTGCGTCTTCAAAACGGCTGAGTAGGCGCTCACGTTGCCACGCCATCACTTCTGGCATTTGTGCGCGGACTTTACCGGCTTCCACAGTGATTGCATCAAGACGATGAACAATCAGCTCTTTCATGTTTTCGCCTTCGCTTGCACGTGCCGCAATGAAGTCGGTTAGTGCTTCTTCAAAGCCCGCCAGCAGATCTTTGTTGATGGTATCAAGGTCTTGCTCTGGGGTTTCCATCACGCCCGGCCAGTTCAATACTTGGAATGGACCGATATTGCCTTCACCAGAGGTATCTTTCACCCACTGGGCAGCTTTGATCACTTGTTTCGCGAGATCTTCATTAATCGATAGTTCACGATTAGAAGATGCGTTCGCTTCAAAGCGAAGGTTACATTCGACTTTGCCGCGAGCAAGACGTTTACGGAAGCGTTCGCGCAGAACCGGCTCTAGGCCACGGAACTGTTCAGGCATACGTAAGTAGGTTTCTAAGTAACGCTGGTTTACCGAACGGATTTCCCAAACGGCGCTGCCCCAGTCGCCCTTTACTTCACGGCGCGCGTAGGCGGTCATGCTATGAATCATTGGCTGATGGCCCTTTTGTTAAGCGGTTCGCTTGAAGCTGATGCTCGAAGCGTTGATGAGCTGATTATACTCAGCATTGATTATAAAAGGAATTGAACCACGTTGTTGTGGCTTTACGCGGTAATTGTGCGCGTCTAGAGGCAATCGTTTAGCAAAGGGTTAGCACTGGCGAGTGTAACTGGCTATAATCGCCGGTTAAAATTACTCAGTCAAAGGTTATCCCGATGCGTCCAAGCGGCAGACAGACCCACCAAGTTCGTCCTATTACTATTACTCGCAACTTTACAGCACATGCTGAAGGCTCTGTATTAGTTGAGTTCGGTGATACCAAAGTGATTTGTACCGCGAGTGTGGAAGAAAATGTTCCTCGCTGGCTAAAAGGTAAAGGTCAAGGTTGGGTAACAGCCGAATACGGCATGCTACCTCGTGCGACACACACCCGTAATCGTCGTGAAGCGGCAAGTGGTAAGCAAGGTGGTCGTACGATGGAAATCCAGCGTCTGATCGCTCGTAGCTTACGTGCTGCGGTAGATCTTGAAGCGCTAGGCGAGCAAATGATCACTGTTGATTGTGATGTTATCCAAGCCGATGGCGGTACGCGTACTGCTTCTATTACTGGTGCTATGGTTGCACTAGTGGATGCGATTAATTACATGATTGAAAAAGGCCTGCTGAAAAAGAGCCCGCTTAAAGGCATGGTTGCTGCTGTGTCTGTCGGTATCTATAACGGTGAGCCAGTTTGTGATTTGGAGTACGTTGAAGATTCAGCGGCAGAAACCGACATGAACGTAGTGATGACCGAAGAAGGTAAGATGATCGAGATTCAGGGCACTGCGGAAGGCGAAGCCTTTAGCCATGAAGAATTGCTGGCGATGTTAGCGCTGGCGAAAGACGGGATTACCGATATCATTTCGATGCAGAAAGCCGCGTTAGAAAATTAATAATTAAGCGACTCTATTGAGTCGCTTTTTTTTGCCTGAAATTTGTCGAGAGTGTTACCGAATAGGACCTGTCGATAGGTTTAGCGAATAAATCAAAAGACATAAATAGCCATATTAAGGAGTTACAATGAAAGCATATCAGCGTCAGTTCATCGAATTTGCCCTAGAGAAAGGTGTGTTGAAGTTTGGTGAGTTCACACTGAAATCAGGCCGTCAAAGCCCGTACTTTTTCAATGCGGGTTTATTTAACTCAGGGCGTGATCTTGCACGTTTAGGCCGTTTTTACGCTGAAGCTTTAGTTGAAGCTGGTATTGATTACGATGTGCTATTTGGCCCAGCGTACAAAGGTATTCCAATTGCAACCACAACCGCGGTCGCTTTGGCTGATCACCATGATGTGGATACGCCATACTGTTTTAACCGTAAAGAAGCGAAGAACCACGGTGAAGGTGGTAACTTAGTGGGCAGTGCGTTAGAAGGTCGAATCATGTTAGTGGATGACGTGATCACTGCGGGTACGGCAATTCGTGAGTCGATGGAAATCATCAAAGCGAATGGTGCTGACTTAGCGGGCGTATTAGTGGCTATTGATCGTCAAGAAAAAGGCAAAGGCGAGTTGTCTGCGATCCAAGAAGTAGAGCGTGACTTTGGCTGTGAAGTGATCTCGATTGTGTCACTGGGTGATGTCGTGACCTACCTTGCCGAGCAAGATGGCATGGAACAGCACCTTGAAGCAGTAAAAGCGTACCGTGCACAATACGGCGTTTAAGCGTTGTTGTAATAAACTACGATGACGAAAAAGGCTTGCCACTGGGCAAGCCTTTGTTGTTTTTAGCGCCTAGCGCTGTCAGGTTATGGCGAAAGACGCTTAACCTAGCTGAGCACTCAGCAGTGCCCAATAATCATCAAAGCTCTCTGTTGGCTTGTACTTGAAGTTTGAACGCACGTAGCGGTTTAAGCTGCCTTCAACTTGGCCTAGTAACTGCGCGGCCAAGATCCCTTCATCAACTGGGAAACCTTTACCTTCACGCAGTTTACGTTCGCGCAGTACCTGACGGAGCTGGGTTTCGATACGTTCAAATAACTGGTTGATACGTGACTGTAGGCGGTCTTGTTCAAACATCAGTGCATGGCCCGTCATGATACGGGTTAAGCCTGGATTACGTTCAGCGAATACTAAGATCAGCTGTAGCACCATGCGTAGGCGATTCAGGGTGTCTTTTTCTTCATCTAGGATACGGTTGATGCGGGTAGTGATTGAATCTTCAATGAACTCAATCAGGCCTTCAAACATACGCGCTTTGCTTGGGAAATGACGGTACAGCGCAGCCTCTGACACGCCTACTTGAGCCGCAAGTTTGGCCGTCGTAATACGTTGGCTACCTTGTGCAGACTCTAGCATTTGGGCCAAAGCTTGTAGAATTTCTTCGCGGCGATTGTTTTTTTTGTTGCCTGCCATGAATAACCGTTCCTTTTCGAAATGAGTACCACAGTTTGGCACTCGGCAAATACACCGAGATGCATTATTCGCTGGGTATAAAAAACCCGCCTATCTTAACGGTGCGCTGACACAGAGAAAAGTGTTAGCTGCTGATAGTGCTGAGTTATCGGTAAAAAAACTGTATCGGCAAAAAAAACGCAACCTGAAGGTTGCGTTAGATCGCTTTTATTCACGATGGGTTTTTCTGACGATATGCCGTGATTTATTGACGACCAGAGTGACCGAAGCCGCCTTCGCCACGATCGCTACTGTCAAAGTCGTTCACGATATTAAAGTCAGCTTGTACTACAGGTACAAATACTAACTGTGCGATACGATCGCCTGGTTCAATTGTGAAGGTCGATTGACCGCGATTCCATACCGATACCATCAACTGGCCTTGATAGTCAGAATCAATCAGCCCAACCAAGTTACCCAATACGATACCGTGCTTATGGCCCAGACCTGAACGCGGCAAAATAGTTGCGGCAAGGCTTGGATCGCCAATATGAATTGCAAGACCGGTTGGAACAAGGTGGGTTTGGCCTGGTTCTACGGTTAATGCTTCGTCTAGGCAAGCGCGTAAATCGAGCCCCGCCGATCCTTCAGTCGCATAAGCGGGAAGGGGAAACTCATTACCAACACGTGGGTCTAGGATTTTTAGGTCAATCTTTTTCATGTTGCTCTCTTAATGTATGCATCTTTCCTTGTTACAGCCCAAACACGGTTAAAGATGTGTATTTGGTGAAATTTACTTCGTGCTATAACAATTTGAATAAGGATTATTGCTTGCGGTAAAGCGCTGTAATCTCATCGATGAGCTGTTTACCAAGTTCACTCTTATTGGTAAGAGGTAGCGCTTTGTCACCTTGTGGCCAGTATAAGTGCAGCGCATTGGTATCGCTGTTGAAACCTTGCCCTTGTTGCGCTACATCGTTAGCACAAATTAGGTCGAGGTGTTTGCGGGTCAGTTTACCTTGTGCGTATTGCTCAACATCTTGGGTTTCAGCAGCAAAGCCAACCGTAAAAGGACGGTTGTCAGCTAAGGCTGCCACATTCGCCACGATATCTGGGTTTTTGACCAGCGTGATTGTCATGGTGTCTTCATCACTCTGTTTTTTCATTTTCTGCTCTGCAACCGTGGCAGGACGAAAATCGGCAACCGCGGCACAAGCGATGAAAATCTTATGTTGAGGCGCGTGCATCATTGCGGCTTGATGCATTTGCTCGGCGCTCTCAACGTCAATACGTGTTACACCTTGTGGTGTCGGTAAGTTAACGGGGCCACTAATTAAAGTGACTTTAGCGCCGCGCTCTGCAGCGGCTTGCGCAATCGCAAAGCCCATCTTACCCGAGCTGTGGTTAGAGATATAACGAACTGGGTCTAATGCTTCACGCGTTGGTCCAGCGGTAATGGTCAGTGACACATCAGTTAAATCCGCGGGTTGAAAAAAATCTTCAGCACGGTGCACTAACGCCATTGGCTCTAGCATTCGACCTGGGCCTACATCGCCACAAGCTTGTTCACCGCTTGCTGGACCCCAAATGTGGAAACCACGACGTTTTAGCGTTGCGATGTTCTCTTGGGTTGCAACATTACGGTACATCTGTTGATTCATCGCAGGTGCAACCACGATAGGTGAATCCGTGGCAAGGCATAAGGTAGAGAGCAAATCATTGCCCATCCCCGCACTCACACGAGCTATCAGGTCGGCTGTTGCTGGCGCCAGCAAAACCATATCAGCCCATTTTGCCAATTCAATGTGGCTCATGGATGCTTCAGCCGCAGGATCAAGCAAGCTGCTTGCGACAGGGTTTCCAGAAACGGCTTGCATCGTTAAAGGGGTAATAAATTCTTGTGCTGCTTTGGTCATCACGACTTGTACTTGAGCGCCACGCTCAATAAGGCGACGGGTGAGTTCGGCGCATTTATACGCGGCGATGCCACCACTGATTCCGAGAAGTATTTTTTTTCTTGCTAGCGTCTGCATGAGATTGCCTGATTAACCAAAAACAAGGGCAACACGATAGCATCAAATATCGTGCGGTTCATCGTCCAAGATCAATCGACAATCGGCTAGAGGGTAATGGTATTTATTGCTCTAACAGTAACAAAGGGCAGGGTTAGCAAGTTCACAAGGTTATGAGGGTAGGAAATATCATTACGGTAAAAAGTTACTTTTCACTCGTAAGTTAGTTGTCTCAAGTTTGTATTTTGGCTGTGAGGGTTCAAGCGTATACCTGACTAAAGAGGCCATTATGACATTAAAAAATTTACCGAATGCAGTTTTACCTCGTGAAAAACTCTTACAGCTCGGGGCAAAGGCGCTCACAGATGCTGAATTATTAGCCATTTTTTTGCGTACAGGCTTACCGGGTATCAATGTGATCGAGCTATCGATCTTACTTTTGGAAGAATTTGGATCGTTACGCGCACTTTTAGCCGCCGACGAAAAACGGTTCTGTGAAGTAAAAGGGCTTGGACCAGCAAAGTATGTTCAGCTGCAAGCTGTGTTGGAAATGAGTCATCGTCACCTTGAAGAAACCCTCAAAAAAGGCGATGTGCTGACCAGTCCGCAACAAACTAGGCAATATTTAAGCCAAATATTACGCGATCGACAGCGTGAAGTTTTTTATATTTTATTTCTTGATAACCAGCACCGCGTCATAACTGGCGAGGTTTTGTTTGAAGGAACGATCGATTCTGCGGCGGTTTATCCACGTGAAGTAGTAAAAAGATCACTGGAACTTAATGCAGCCGCGCTCATTTTAGCGCATAATCACCCATCAGGCGTAGCTGAACCTAGTCAGGCTGACCGTCGAATAACTCGAAGAATCACTGATGCACTTGCATTGGTGGATATTCGTGTTCTAGACCACTTTGTTGTGGGTGATGGGGAAATCATTTCTTTTTCTGAACGAGATTGGCTATAAAATAGCCGTTTTTTGAACAAAAAGTGAAGAAAGGATCTGCTCGGGACTTGAGCAACTGGTTTTGACTTAGTATAATGCGCGACCTTTGATAGCTGTGGTTATATGTAAAAAGCTTTTTTACATTGAATTAATCACAGTAGATATCGAGCCGAAACGATTTGGAGAAGACAGTAATGTCCCGAGTATGCCAAGTAACTGGTAAGCGTCCTGTAACGGGTAACAACCGTTCACACGCACGTAATGCCACCAAGCGTCGTTTTCTGCCGAACCTGCAAACTCATCGTTTCTGGGTAGAAAGCGAAAAACGCTTCGTTAAACTACGCCTTTCTGCGAAAGGTATGCGTATCATTGATAAGAAAGGCATTGATGTCGTTCTTGCAGATATGCGTACTCGCGGCGAGAACGTTTAAGAGGATTTGAACAATGGCTAAAGGCATTCGTGAGAAGATCCGTCTAGTATCATCAGCTGGTACAGGCCACTTCTACACTACCGACAAAAACAAGCGTAACATGCCAGGTAAATTCGAGATCAAGAAATTTGATCCTGTAGTTCGCCAGCACGTTATGTACAAAGAAGCTAAAATCAAGTAATTGATTTTAAAATCTTTGATAAAAACCCAGCATTGTCTGGGTTTTTTTATACCTGCAATTTAGCGATTTACCTCGCATTTCTAACATTCCCCATTTTATTTCTTTTGGTGATGTATTCTGCTTCGCCTTATCGCATACCGTTACTGAACGCGAAGACATGTTTTCAACGTTAGCTGCTATTACTTGATGGCAGGGTGAATTGCATTGCCTAGTTGTAACAATGGTATGATGATGAAGGGAAAAAGGAGCCAATCCATGAAGCTATCTCGTCGTAGTTGGAACAATGTCATTATTTTTGCGGTTATTATTTTTATCGCAGTGATCCAACTTCCCACACTAATAAAAGAAAAATACGGCACAGCGCCATCCCAATCAACGCTGAGCACGTTATTACCTGAACAAGCTGTGATTGATCAACTGGTACTCCCTGAGCAACACTATGTCCGTTTGGGCGCTGATTGGCGTATAACAGGTGATGACGCGGTTATTCATGACGATTCGGTGATCATGCATTGGGCAACCTTAGCTGGCACACCTGTGGATGATGCGACAATGGCCAAGCTAAAGCCGCAGTTGACTCACCCGGTGTCTGTTGAAATTTGGCTACAGGCCTATGATGAACCTGTGCGAGTAACTGTGTATCAACTACCGCAGTTTTGGCTGTTAAAAAACTGGCAGTCGCAATGGCTTGCGGTGTCGGTTGAGCCGACGTATTTATTTCCTTCACAATAAGTGACCAATCATTAATTAAAGATAGGGAAGTGAGATGCCTGAGTTACCGGAAGTCGAAGTGAGCCGTATGGGGATCTCGCCGCATGTTGTCGGGAAAACAGTCTCCGCCATTATCATCCGCAATCCGACATTGCGCTGGCCGATCCCCGAAGCAATCAAAGCCATTGAAGGGCAGGTGATCAGCCAAGTAACACGGCGAGCCAAGTATTTACTCCTGCACACGGATGTCGGTACTGCGATTGTGCATTTAGGTATGTCTGGCAGTTTGCGAGTGTTGCCTGCAGGGACTCCAGCTGAAAAGCATGATCATGTTGATTTAGTCTTAGCGAGCGGTGAGATGTTGCGTTATAACGATCCTCGTCGCTTTGGTGCGTGGTTATGGGCTGAACTTAATGAATTACATCAAGTGTTAACGAAGCTTGGTCCTGAGCCGTTAGAGGCCGTATTTGATGCGGACTACTTATTTGACAAGGCACAAGGGCGACGCACTGTGGTAAAGCAATTTATTATGGACAATAAAGTGGTGGTGGGCGTTGGGAATATCTACGCCAATGAAGCGCTCTTCAGTGCCCAGATTTCACCGCAACGTCCTGCGAATAAAATGACCAAAGCGGAAGTTATTCGTTTAGTGGCTGAGATAAAATCGGTGTTGGCTTTTGCGATTGAACAAGGCGGTACGACCCTGAAAGACTTTAAAAATGCCGATGGTAAACCGGGCTATTTCGCGCAAGAACTACAGGTCTACGGCAAAGGTGGGCAAGCGTGTCCTCGGTGTGATCACTCTTTGAGTGAAGTTAAAATTGGGCAGCGTACTACAGTTTATTGTAGTGAATGCCAAAAATAAGAATTGATTAGGTAGGGTTTAGCTCTGCTTGTGAAGGTGAAATATGAAATATCTAGTTACTGGCGCAGCCGGTTTTATCGGTAGTGCTGTTGTTGAGCGTTTGTGCGAACAAGGCCACCAGGTTATCGGTATCGATAATTTGAATGATTACTACGATGTGGCGTTAAAAGAAGCGCGCTTAGCTCGTATCGCGCATTCGTTATTTACTTTTATTACGCTTGATCTTGCTGATCGCGAAGGTATCGCTTCTTTGTTTTCTAAACAGCAATTTGATCGTGTTATTCACTTAGCGGCCCAGGCGGGTGTGCGTTACTCGCTGGATAACCCTATGGCCTATGCGGACAGTAATTTGGTTGGTCACCTAACGATTTTAGAGGGTTGCCGTCATAATAAAGTTAAGCATTTAGTGTATGCATCATCTAGCTCAGTGTATGGCTTGAATCAGAAGATGCCATTTGACACCGCAGATAGTGTTGATCATCCTATTTCCCTGTATGCGGCGACTAAAAAATCGAACGAGTTGATGGCGCATACTTACTCGCATTTGTATGGTGTCCCGACAACAGGATTACGTTTCTTTACGGTTTATGGTCCGTGGGGACGTCCTGATATGGCGTTGTTCAAATTCACCAAGAAGATTATCGCAGGCGAACAAATTGATGTGTATAACAATGGTGAGCTAAGCCGTGACTTTACGTATATCGACGATATTGTTGAAGGTGTTTTGCGCATTCAAGATGTGATTCCTGAGGCTAACAGTGATTGGACAGTAGAAGGTGGTTCACCTGCGACGAGTTCAGCACCATATCGAGTTTACAACATTGGACATGGTAGCCCTGTGAAGTTAATGGACTTCATCACAGCATTAGAAAGTGCGCTGGGTGTTGAAGCAAAGAAAAACTTCATGCCAATGCAGCCGGGCGATGTGTATGCAACCTATGCTGATACGCAGGATTTATTTGCCGCGACCGATTATCAGCCGCAAGTGAAGGTCACTGAAGGCGTGCAGGCATTTGTTGATTGGTATCGTGATTTTTACCAAGCGTAATTACGATTAAATAAAAAGGGAAGCATCTGCTTCCCTTTTTTGATCTGTTTATCAGTCTGATAATCAAACGCCCTTTAGTGCAGCTTTTTGATTAGCTCTGCTGTGACATACGGATCAACAAATTGGGTAACATCACCTTTGTGAAGCGCGACTTCTTTCACTATGGTCGATGAAATAAATGAATTCTCTTCGGCTGGCGTTAAGAAGACGGTTTCAAGTTCTGGCATCAAACGGCGATTCATGTTGGCTAGTTGGAACTCGTATTCAAAATCAGATACTGCGCGCAGACCTCGAACCAACACGTTAGCTTGGTACTCTTTTGCAAAATCAACCAGCAGCCCAGAGAAGCCAACAATACTGACATTATTTAAATGCTGCGTTATATGGGTAGCAAGCTCAACACGTTCTTGCAGGTTAAAAAGGGGCTTTTTGCTTGGGCTAGCAGCAATGCCTACGATGACATGATCAAACATCGCGGCTGCACGCTCAATAAGGTCTAGATGACCATTAGTGATAGGATCAAAGGTACCAGGGTAGATAACGGTAGTTTTTTCGCTCATGCTCAGCTCTTATTTGTAGATGATTGATGTAGTGACCACAAAGTAATGTACTTATTGAAAGTATATTGGGCAATGATAATGGACAGTAGCAGGCCATGTGCTCCGTCTAAAAAACCTTTTCGCAGTAAATATGTTTTCAAAAAGGCCCCGATGCTATGGCTAAACGCGCTGCTAAAACCGACTTTTTTGCCTGATTGAAAACGCTCTTGCGCCCAATTTTTCGCATAGGTGAGTTGCTTTTGTTGGAAGCTGGAAAAGTCCGTACAGGTTTGATGCAGTAAATCACCATCGAGAGGGGCAATCGTGGCACCTATGGTATTGATAGATTCATGCACCAAATTGTCGTTATAAGTTCGTTCTTGAGTTCTGTAGAGGCGCATAACGCGATCTGGATACCAGCCACAATGATACATATAGCGCCCTAAGAACCAGTTGCGACGTGCACAGCTATAAATGATATTGGGTTGCTGTGGTGATGCCAGCACAGCTTCAATATTAGCTCTTAGCTCGTCAGTAACTTCTTCATCAGTATCGATCATAAAGGTATATTCACAACTGGCGTATTGCTGAGCAAATTGACGTTGTTTACCATAGCCTTGCCAGTCGAGGTGAGCATGAACTTTAGCGCCATATTCGCGAGCAATTTCAGTTGTATTATCATCACTGCCCGAATCAAGTAATACAATTTCATCAGCCCACTGGACTGATTGCAGACATTTAGCCAGAGTCATCGATGAGTTTTTAGCGATTAGAACCACGGAAATTGTGGCGCGCTTAGTTGTCATGGCGGTTTCCTAATAACTGGTCAATAAGGGCAAGATGTTTAGCGAGTGAGCCTTGATTAAGTTGTAATACAGCTAATGCCTTTTTACCTTTGATGCTCGCTTTTTCTTTGTCTTTAAAGAATATTCTTAGCTGTTCTTCAAGTGCGTGCTCATCTGAAACTGTAGTGAGAGCGCTGGCATCTTCCAACATGGTGCAGATACTACTGAAATTGAAGGTATGAGGTCCCATAATAAGAGGCAGGCCATAAGCCGCTGGTTCTAGAGGGTTATGACCGCCACGCTCAACTAAGCTTCCACCAATGAAAGCAACATCAGCTATGCCAAACAGGGTCATGAGCTCTCCCATGGTATCCCCGATGATAACTTGGCAATCTGCCGTCACAGCTTCATTATGACTCTTACGCAAAAAGCGAAACTGGTTATTCGCAACTAACTTCGCGACTTCATCAAATCGTTCTGGGTGGCGGGGCACTAAAATTAATAATGCATTGGGTACTGTTTGTAGCAGCTGTTTGTGGGCTGCTAATAGGATTTCATCTTCGCCTGCATGTGTACTTGCCGCAATCCAAACTGGTTTATCTGCTGCCCATTGATGTTTAAGTTCATTAGCATGCTGTCGTTGAGTATCTGAAACGTTGATGTCAAATTTCACACTGCCACAGACTTGCAGTTTCTCTCTAGTTAGACCGAGCTCAATGTAGCGATCGCCATCCGCTTGATATTGGGCGGCAATCAGGCTCATCTCGTTTAGCATAGGAGAAACCAGTGATTTAACCTTGCCGTAGCCTTTGGCTGAGCGCGCTGATAAGCGGCCATTGGCTAACATAACAGGGATGTTACGTCTGTTGAGCTGATGGATCATGTTAGGCCATAGCTCGGTTTCCATTACGATCGCGATTTTCGGGTTGATGTTGTTAATCAAGCGACGCATTGCACAAGGTAAGTCATAAGGGAGGTAGCAGTGTTGAACACTGTAGCCAAAACTCTTTTGCACTTGCTCTGAACCTGTCGGTGTCATGGTTGTAATCGTGATTGGAAGCTGAGGATAAGCGGCTTGCAATGCTTTGACTAAGGGAATGGATGCGATGGTTTCTCCGACAGACACCGAGTGTAACCAGATCCCACCTTGCTTTAGTGTAGGCCCAAAGCCGTAACGTTCGCTTACACGATGGCGATAGCTCTTTGCCTTAAGAGAGCGGTACCCTAGCTTTAACCAAATAAATGGTTGGACAATATATAGCAGGGAGGAATATAAGTATCGAGTTGGCATATTTGCAACCATTAAGATAGAAATCAATATTCTATCAAGAATGCGGATGCAGCTGTACATTAGGTGTGAATATAGTGGGGAAGTTTAGTAGAATGTGCGCAATAGTCGTGAGACTATTCATGTTAATGACAGGATGTTTTGGCTATAGCCGCTACTTTTTTGCTTACCAAATAAGTTACCACCCATGCCCCTCTATCCCGAAAGAAAACAAAAACTAAGATAGATGCTTAAGCTTATTGAATTGAAATATAAGGTTTTTAATGAAACGTTTTTTGGTTGTTCGTAGGGATAATATCGGAGATTTGCTCTGTACTACGCCATTTATATCTAATCTTAGAGCTAGTTCACCAGACGCAGAAATTGATGTACTCGTAAATAGTTATAACTACGATGCAATTAAAAACAACCCAGATGTAAATCATATTTATGTCTATGAAAAAGCAAAGCATGTTTCTGGTGTTAGAGCCAAACTGCTGACTTATGTCAATCGTATTAAGATGATGATTGCTCTGAAGGCAAAGCATTATGATTATGCATTTCTTTGCAGCCCAGGAGAAAGAACAATTCGACTGGCTAAACAAGCTGGTGTCAAAAATCTGGCTGGTTTTTACCGCTCAGAACAAGAGAAACAAGAGTTAACTTACTCTGTTTCTTTGAGTGATTGTAAAGGTAAGCACGAAGCGGAAAGGGTGAACTTGCTATTACCTTCCGTCGCTACGCAAGCTTCAATACCACCAATGACACTGAAGGTTGAGGCGAGTGTTGAAAATATTGTGCTTACTGAGCTACAGCAATTAGGACTCTCTAAGAGCGATGAGGTGATAGGTGTGCATGTGAGTGCAAGAAAGCCTTCTAATCGTTGGACTACTGAAAAATATATTAGTCTGATTCAAGCTCTTTTGTCTGAAGCCCCTCAAAGAAAAGTTTTATTATTTTGGTCTCCAGGTAGTGCTAGTAATAAAACTCACCCCGGTGATGATGAAAAAGCAAAAGAGATTGTTGAACGTGTTAACTCTAATGCATTAATCGCTCATAAAACCAGTAACTTGCAGCAATTGATCGCGATGACACAACGAGTAGACCTATATATTTGTAGTGATGGTGGTGCGATGCACGTTGCGGCAGGGCTGCATAAAAAAGTGTTATGTTTCTTTGGTGACTCTGATATATCACAATGGTACCCATGGGGTGTCTCTCATAGATTGATGACCAATGAAAGTAAAGATGTGTCTATTATTGAAGTAGAAAGCGTTATAAGCGTGTTTAAAGAGTTATATGATGAAGAACTATAATTATTTCTTGCTCTTTATTAATGTTGTTTTAGTTTTTGTTTTACCTCTTTCTGATACTAACGGTGTTGTTTTAGCATGTCTTGGCGCTTCTGCACTATTTGGATTTAAATGTAAGGGGGGAGGTAAGGATCTTAATTATATATTACTTGCTTGGTTAGCTTATTCAATTTGGTACTTATTATCTTCTCTTTGGAGTGTTGATTATCACGTTGTTTTGAGAGGCATCAGAAAAGAGAATCTATATAGTGTGGTTGCATTAATTGCTGGTTTTGTTTCGTTTAAATTATTAAATTATAGGCTAAGAGACTATCTTTTATTCTCACTAATTTTATCAGGGTTAATGTTGTCTATCATTGCTTGTATGCAAAAGCATGGCTTAGGTGGTGACTTTGTTAATGGCATTGTAAATAAGCAATATTCAGGGGTTGGAGATGCTTCTACTTTTCTAGTTGTCTTTTTTGCTGTTAGTTTTTATCTTTTTGATTTCAAAAATAAAATT
>NZ_NOIF01000141.1 GCF_002265265.1 Photobacterium sanguinicancri | reverse complement strand
GTACAAATAATAACTCATTAGTGTTTATGTCTATTTATCATCCACACCAATCAAAAATGAAATCATTCTTTTAAATTTTACTCCCTTCTAAAATATGCTGACAACACCGTTAAAAACACTACTATTAGTCGCTAAAAAGCGGAAAAACATCAAATTACTTCATTTTCCAATTCTCACACCTAAAAGAGGCATTTAAAATACCTCTTTTAGGGTTTATGATGTAGCCATTGCTTTATTTATCAGCTCATTAAGTAGTGATAAGCACCAGATAATACGGAATGTAAGATGGCTATTTCTCGACGCACTTTTTTAAAAACATCCATTGCTACGGCTGTTACCGCAGGCGGTGGCTTGATGGTTTACCCTGCCTCAAAACTTTTTGATGATGAAGATATCGAAGTGATCCCACATGCTAGCCATTGGGGACCTTTTAATGCCATCGTAAAATCGGGGGTACTTATCGGTATTCAACCCCGCAAAGAGTTAGATGCAATGCCGACTGAAATGTTGACGGAAGGCTTGATTAGTCGCGTTTATGACAAGACTCGCGTTAAGTATCCTATGGTACGAGCGTCTTATCTTGCAGATCCTAAAGGTGACAACAAGCCGCATTTACGCGGTAAAGAACCTTTTGTTCGTGTTAGCTGGGAAACCGCGCTTTCTCTGGTTGCAGATGCGATTCAAACCACAGCAACAAACCATAGTAATGAAGCCATTTTCAGTAGTTCTTACGGTGGCTGGTCACACGCAGGCTTAATGAGACCTCAGGTATTACAAGGACGGTTTTTCAATTTAATCGGTGGTCAAAGTACAACAACAGGTGATTATTCTGGCGGTGCATCCCAAGTGATCTTGCCCCATGTCATTGGTGATATGGAGGTCTATTCACCGCAAACAGCATGGCCTATTATTGAAGAACATACAGAGACTTTTGTACTTATTGGCTGTGACCCTTGGAAAAACAACCGTATAGAATTCCGCGTAGCTGACCACCAAATGTATGCGCATTGGAAGCAGTTTGCAGATAAAGGCATAAAGTTCATTTCAATTAACCCACAACGAACACGAACTGACGACGAACTCAATGCCGAATGGGTAAAGATTGTTCCCAATACTGATACCGCACTATTTCTAGCCATGGCGCAGCATGTTTACGCTACCGGCCTTCATAATAGTGCTTATCTCGATCGCTACACCGTGGGTGCCGATAAGTACATCGACCATCTCATGGGAAAAGACGATGGCATCATTAAATCGCCAGAGTGGGCAGAAAAGATAACGGGAATATCAGTCGAAAATATTCGAGCAATGGCAGAAAAGTTTGCAACAAGTAAAACTCAGTTTGCCGCAGGCTGGTCATTACAACGCGCGAATCACGGTGAGATGACCCACTGGGCAATCATTAACTTTGCAGCAATGTTAGGCAAGATAGGTAAACCCGGTGAAGGTGTTGGCTTTAGCTGGCATTACGGTAATGGCGGTATGCCACAATCAGGTAAAGCACTTCCGATTGGTTTATCGCAAGGGAAAAATCCAGTCAATGCGACCTGCCCAGCATCACGTATTTCCGAAATGCTAATGAACCCTGGTAAAAAGTTTACGCGAGATGGTATTGAATATACCTATCCGGACATAAAAATGGTGTATAACGCAGGTAACAATTTGCTATCACACCAGCAAGATACCAATGAGCTAATCGCTGCGCTTAACCAAAAAGTTGAAACTTTCGTCTGCCAAGATCCATGGTGGTGTGCATCATCACGTTATGCCGATATTGTGCTGCCAGCAACCAGCACCTTGGAGCGTAATGATCTTTCATCTGGAGGCACTTACAGCAACGATAAAATTTATGCCATGCGCCAAGTGATTCAGCCTTACGGTGAAAGCCTTGATGATTTCGAGATCTTCCGTAAGCTCGCTGAACTCTTTAACGTTGAAGACAAATTCACCGATGGTTTATCATTCGATGAGATTTTAAAGCGTGCCTATAAAGCCTCGTCTGCCACACTGCCCTTCAATGATTTCTGGCAAACAGGTGTCGCATTATTACCTGTTCCGCAAGAAGCAAATCAATGGGTAAGGCATGGCGATTTTTATCAAGATCCTGATAACTTCCCGCTCCATACGACATCAGGAAAAATCGAACTTTACTGCCAAGACATTGCCAATTTCGAGGTCAAAGATTGTCCGCCAATGCCGACATTTTTAGAACCGTTCGAATATTTAGGCAATGCAAAATCCAACCAAGTGCATGTGGTTAGCCCGCACCCTTATATGCGCGTTCACTCGCAATTAGCTAATTCCGATGTTCGAAAGCATGAAAATGTACAAGGTCGCCAATATGTATTAATTAATGATCTTGATGCTCAAAAACGCGGTATACGTTCGGGGCAATTGGTTGAAATATTCAATGAGCGTGGCCGAGTAATCGCTGGCGCAAAAGTGTCTGATCAGATCATGCCAGGCGTGATAAGTTTGGAAGAAGGAGCATGGGTGCAATTTGATAGCCAAGGACGTTGTAATGGTGGTTCAATCAATGTATTGACATCAAGCCAAGCCTCGAGTGATTTGAGTCAAGCTACCAGCGCCAATACTTGCTTAGCCTACATTCAACGCTGCCGTGATCCTGAATCTTCAAACTTAGCATTTGAGCCACCTCAAGTCTTAACGCAAAAAGCAGATATTAATATCGCTACAGTCACGACAACCTTAGCGAATGAAAGCTCAGCAAGCACTCAGCAAAGCGTTGGTGAAGAATTATTTTATCAGCGCTGTACTATGTGTCATTCAGCCAAAGATCCAAAACAATATACAAAAACACAATGGCATGGCATTACCAAAAGTATGTTCCCACGTGCGGGTTTAAATCCAATAGAGCGAGAAGAAGTCATGGCGTTTCTTGAAGCTAACGCGAAAGATGCCAAATAATACGGCTAGGATGTTTCATTGAAATTAAAAAAGCAGCCTTGGCTGCTTTTTTATTAATTAAGATTTTCACCAACGCAATGGCTATTAACCATTTATGCGTCAGGGTAACCACTCGGGTTAGTTGACTGCCAGCGCCATGTATCCGCTGTCATATCTTCTACTGTGTGTTTTGCTTCCCAATGCAATTCAGCTTTCGCTTTAGCAGGATCAGCCCAACACTCAGCAATATCACCAGGACGACGGTCAGCAATGTGGTATTTCACTTCAACACCCGATGCATTGGCAAAAGCATCGACCATTTCTAGCACGCTACTACCATTACCCGTACCTAGGTTGTAAATATGCAAACCCGCGTCTTTACCTTTGTAGTTTAACGCAGCAAGGTGACCATCGGCTAAATCGACAACGTGGATATAATCACGTACACCCGTACCATCAACTGTCGGGTAATCATTACCAAATACCGCTAAAGATTCACGACGACCAACAGCAACTTGAGAAATAAATGGCATCAAGTTATTTGGAATACCTTGTGGATCTTCGCCCATAGTGCCCGACTTATGCGAACCTACTGGGTTGAAGTAGCGAAGTAACGTAATGCTCATTTCAGGGTAAGCATGCTGAATATCCGTTAAGCACTCTTCCACCATTAGCTTACTACGGCCATATGGATTCGTTGCGCTAGTAGGGAAATCTTCAGTAATAGGCACAGAGGCAGGATCACCATATACCGTTGCTGACGATGAGAAAATCAAGCTATTCACACCCGCAGCACGCATCGCTTCAACCAAAACTAAGCTGCCATGAACATTGTTATCGTAATATTCCAATGGTTTTTCTACAGACTCACCGACCGCTTTTAAGCCAGCAAAGTGAATTACAGCTTCTACATCATTTTCTTTGAATACAGCATCAAGAAACATACGATCACGAATGTCACCTTGATAAAAAGCAGGACGTACATTGGTCAATGCTTCAATACGATCCAGTACTGATGACTTACTATTGTATAAGTTATCTAAAATGATTGGGGTCATTCCCGCTTCAATCATCTGTACACATGTATGGCTACCTATGTAACCCATACCACCAGTAACTAATACGCGCATAGCGTTCTCCTTGATTACGCTGCCTGTTCTTTGAAACTAAGACAAAAAATACTTTCATTATTGTACGCTATTTTTAAATACTTATAAAAATGTAAGGCGCTTTATGCTGATTTTATAATCATGAGTCGCAAGTTTCATAAATTTACATCATAAGCTAAGAGTGAATAGATCATAAACTCCAACGCTTAACTGCTAACGCCATCACTACACATATACCCCTAAAGTATTAATGACTATCTAATGACCACACAAACTACAATTCAGAAATTACCATTGACTCAATAGATGATTGAATCCATTCTTACGCTAAATCAATTTAGTCTACTTATTTCATATAAATATTGGACATCGCACAATTTGCTGCTTATTCTAGTGACACTCTTCACATGATGAGAAGAGTTTCATTCACGTAGTTACATGGAAGTTAGAGATATATGTCAGTTTCTATCAAGAGCAATCAGCTTAAATCCCCTAATTTTGCGTACATAGAATTAAGTAAGCAGACCCTACAAAAGCAACTCACCGTTCTTTTCCCCGCTTCAGGGATCATCTGCACCATTATTGCTTTTAGCTACTTTGTGTCTGATGTGAATAGTGCTTTCACCTTATCAGCACTAACAGGCGCGTTACTCTGCTACGTATTAATGTGCGTTAACCGAAAAAATATTAACCCTTATTTACTGGTATGGGTGCTTATATTTTTCACCACTACAGCATGCGCACTTGGCTTTATGATCCAAGGTAATAATGACATTTGTCATACTATCGGACTGACTATTCCGCTACTTTGTTTTTTTTCCTTGAGCACAAAAATGGCTTGGTGGTATAGCTCTCTATTTGGCGTTCTTTATATGGTGCTAAGTGTCGAGTCGATGGCTGAGAAACATATTCAAATACCCGAAGCTCTGCAAAATATTAGCGCCTACTCAATTGTACTGATCCTTGCATATTTACTTGCACGCCACCGAAATGAAGCCATTGAGTTAGTGAAAAAAACCGCTTCAACCGACTTTTTAACTGGCTTACATAACCGCCAAGGCCTAATACCGATTTACCAAAGTGAAGCTGTGAGAAGTAAACGCTATTTACGTGCCTTTTCACTCGCACTGATCGACATCGACAACCTCAAAGAAATCAATGACCGTTTTGGTTTAAAAGCAGGTGATAAGGTTCTAATGATGATAGCTAAGTGCTTGCAAGAGCATTGCCGTCAAAGTGATCATATCGCCCGTATTGGAGGGGATGAGTTTTGCTTATTACTACCAGAAACTGATATTAAGCAGGCAGAAGAGCTGGCCTCTCGGTTAAACGAGGTACTATCTAGTTGGTCTTTAGAACTCGATTCTGGTGAAAAATTACAGGTCACCATCAGCATAGGCTTAACACAAGTCGAATACCAAGAGTTCTGCTACGACTATATAAAAGCAGACAGCGCCCTACTTCGAGCTAAAAGTTGGGGCAAAAACCAAATCGTAGTAAGCGAGTAAAGTTACCTAGGTACGCATGGCATGATGCGTACTCGCTTTATGGCATCACAATGACTAGCGCCCCCAGCAAACAGCAATGATCTAATACCAATCTGGGTAAGTAAGTGTTCGGAAGATTTTAACCGACAAGAACGAACAGCCACTTAGTTAGATTGGTATAAGATTTATCTTCAGGATAATTTCCACAATCCCCCTCCTAAATGAGACATTAACATCAGTTTTTAATGATTATAGAAACTTTAGCTGACTCTAGTGGATGTCGTTCCATAACCCCGCTAGGATAATTTGATAGGCAATCACTAACATATATTAATAAACTGGATACCCATTTCTCAGGAGGAGTAATGAACTATATCGACGGTGTACTCCACATCGAATCTTTCTTGGCGGTGACACTTGGCATTATTGTGCTTTTTGTTGGTCGGCGCTTAACCCAAGCGAGTTATTGGCTGCGTGAGTTCAGTATTCCCGAGCCAGTATCAGGCGGTATTTTAATTTCCATCACTTTTGCCATTTTGCACTATGCCACTAATATTGATGTGCAATTCGAGCTAGCTGCTCGTGATTTGTTACTGGTGTACTTTTTCACCACTATCGGTATTAACGCCAGCCTTACTGATTTATTCAAGGGCGGCAAGCCACTCATCATCCTGCTTTCTATTACAATCGGCTATATGCTCATTCAAAACATCACAGGCATTGGTATCGCGACCTTACTCAACCAACCTGCGGCATTTGGTTTATTAAGCGGTACAGTCTCATTGATTGGAGGTCACGGCACAGCTATCGCCTGGGCACCAAAAATTGGTGAAGCCTTTGATTTAGATACCGCAATGGAAATCGGTATTGCCAGCGCAACATTTGGATTAATTCTCGCCAGCATTATGGGGGGACCAATCGCAAAGTATCTGATCAACAAACATAATTTAACCCCATCGAAAGATGAGGAAATGGACATAGGTACCAAACAGTCTGAGCCACAACCTAAGATCAACGCTTATGATTTTCTTGATGCTGTGTTAGCTATCCACATTTGTATTATCTTAGGCGCAATCCTAAACAAAGCGGTTGCATCAGCTGGCTTAGAATTGCCTCTTTTTGTTACTTGTTTGTTTGCCGGTATTCTAATCTCAAACCTTGTACCAGCCTCCTATCCTCGCCTAACAGGTACGCGTTGGCCTTCGCGTAAACCCGCGGTTGCCTTGATAGCAGATATTGCCTTGGGTGCATTCCTAGCAATGTCACTGATGAGCATGCAATTATGGGCGTTAATTGATTTAGCTGGCCCTATCTTTGTTATTCTTGGCGCACAGTTCATTGTCGCGGTTTGTATCGCCATCTTTGTTATCTTCCCATTAATGGGAAAAACCTATGATGCAGCAGTGGTTTGTGCGGGGTTTGGCGGTATATCTCTTGGGTCGACACCGACGGCAATGGCAAATATGTCAGCGGTTGCTCAAAAATATGGTAACTCCCACCAAGCCTTTATCATCGTGCCTCTGGTTTGTGCTTTCTTTATCGATTTGGCTAACGCCTTAATCATTCCTTACTTTATCGGATTTATTTCTTAATACCCCAACTTTCACACTGCCAATAACGGGCTGACGCTAACAAAAGCTAAGCGTCAGCCCTACTCTTACTTTCAAATCATTCATGCTAGTTAGCGAGTTGTTCTACCTACAAAATCTATAACACAGTTATCAGTGACTTTAACCAGCAAGAATGATTTGCTAATTGATGGGATTGGCATTATTGACCTTGGTATAATGACCTATCGTTGCCAACCATAGTTTTGCTAGGAGTACATAATGAAAACAACAACACTTTGCCAATGGAAATGCTTTTCTGTCGAAGAGGAGGGCCAAACGTTGCCTGATGGCCGAGTCATACGTTTCACTACCGTAAAACACCCTGGCGCAGTCATCATTATTCCTATTACAGAAAGTGGTGACTTAGTTCTTGTCAACCAATACCGTCCCGCCATTAAACAATGGATTTTAGAATTCCCAGCAGGAACACTTGAAGATAGTGAGCAAATAGAAGTTTGCGCCCACCGTGAATTAGCAGAGGAAACCCAATTAGCAGCTAAGAGCTGGGTGAATCTCGGGCAATTATTACCCGTACCCGGTTTTTGCGATGAAGTTCAGCATATTTTTCTAGCTAAAGATCTACAAACAACTCACGGCGAACTTGATGATGATGAGATCATCGAAGTCACGACCATGAGTATTGAAAAGTTTGAATCACTGATCGCGAACAATACCATTCAAGATGCAAAAACGATTGCAACCTATATGAAAGCTAAGCTGGCGGGCTTGTTATAAAACCCAAGGCTCAAAACGATAAAAATGGCCACTAGACTGAGGCAAAATATAGAGTCTAAAGCCTTTTGAATTCGCGAAAGGCTTCTTTTCAATACCCTATTTATCTACCTTCTCAGCACGAAGGTATACCGCTTTGACATTCGCGCCCATTAGGCAACTCGAGGATACTTTAAAACCTAGCGGTTGAATCATTTCGATTGCTAACTGCGGCGTAAGAGTGATTGAGGATGTGGATTTTGTGCCATATTTTCGACTATAGCGATATTTTAGCATTAACTGATTTAGCCAAGTCATACCATGTAAGGTAAAGCTAAGTACAATAAGCCGGCCCCCTGCCTTGAGTACTCTAAAACATTCAGCTAATGCCTGTTCTGGGCTCGGGATAACATGCAATAAGTTCGCCATGAAAACCGTATCGAATGATGCATCGGCATACTGTAATTTAAAACAATCTGCCACTTCAACGTTAACATGATCTTGTTGAGCAAACCTGTCGAAAGTAATGGTGACCATTTGATCAGATATATCCGTCGCTGTAATCGTTGTGGCGGAATCTAAAAAACATTCGGTATAGGTACCGTTACCACAACCAAGCTCTAAAACACTGCCAAGGTCTGCCAATAAACTCAATTCAGATTTAACCAGGTTAATATCTTTAATGCCCACCACGTAGTTATTGCTTTGTTCAAAATCCTTTGCAAAGGCTTCCCACTTATTACTCATGATCACTATTCCTGTATGCACATTGATTTGTCTTCCTTGAGCATCTGCCTAAAAAGAGACAATGACAATGAGTGCATATTATAAGTAAGAAGTGATTCACATTATCATTTGAGTGGTACTAGTAACCACGTAGTACAATATGGCGATTGACTAACCATGACTAAACGTTAATAGCCCTGTACCAGCTTAATAAAACCTATTGGTAAGATAGAATAAATAAGTCAATCAGTTATTGCTTTAGGTCAGTACTATATTCTTCCACTGACGCATTGGTAAAACTTTAGGGATGAGTGATTAACCGCTTCAACTTCATCCTTGTAAACAAAGTGTGTGTTATCAAAAGTATTAGCAGATAAATTTGATTGCTTAGTGTATCGTAAAATTAAACGGTTACTTCTTACATAAACAAAGACTGTCCAATCTTCTCTAAACAAACCATATACTCCGCCCATCGTCTTAACGTTATAAGTTAAAGAAAATTTTTGATCTTCATCTTGGCGCCAATCTGCAGAACGGCTGATTGCTCTAGAGTCACCGACAACGCTGTATGTGCAATCTAATGCCTTTTTATACGGATTAGTGACATTTTTAATCTCGAATATCGAAATGATACTCGCCTGTGGTTTGTATAAACGACCTCGACTTTCTAAGGTTTGAACACATCCCGACAACGATATAAAAATGAAGATACAAAGAGGTAACTTTATCATTTTCATAATGCTGCCTTATTCCTACTATTGATGGATTTACGACCATTTTCTCAAGCTCTGTTTCTTTAATAAGTCAAAATAAAGGATCAGATCTTTTATGCGAGTTATGGTAATAACTCTTAGCTTTAATATCAAGAGTATCAATACAGTTTAGAGGACATGCTATGAATCCGATATGAATACCTCAGTTGGTGATAGGACAGCGACAAAGAAAGGAAATAAAAACGGCCACAGTATCTACATACTGTGGCCGATTACAGAGCAGCTAAAATGCTCTTTCCTATATGGAATTAACGATTACAAGAATTTTGAAATATCATCAACACTTGCTTTCGCATCACCAAATAGCATCTGCGTGTTCTCTTTAAAGAACAGTGGGTTTTGAACACCCGCGTAACCTGTATTCATAGAACGCTTAAACACAATTACGTGTTTCGCATTCCAAACTTCCAGTACAGGCATACCTGCGATTGGGCTGTTTGGGTCTTCCATTGCAGCAGGGTTAACTGTGTCATTCGCGCCAATAACCAAAACTACATCGGTATCAGATAGATCATCATTAATCTCATCCATCTCTAATACGATGTCGTATGGTACTTTTGCTTCCGCTAACAGTACGTTCATGTGGCCAGGTAAACGACCCGCTACAGGGTGAATACCAAAGCGAACATTCACGCCTTGAGCACGTAACTTATCAGTGATCTCGTGTACTGGGTATTGAGCTTGCGCTACTGCCATACCGTACCCTGGAGTAATCACGACTGATTTCGCATCTTTCAGCATTTCAGCAACTTCTTCCGCTGATGCTTCACGGTGCTCACCTTGCTCTTCGTCAGAAGAAGAAACAACAACTTCAGTACCAAAACCACCCGCAATAACGCTGATAAACGAACGGTTCATCGCTTTACACATGATGTAAGACAGAATGGCACCAGAAGAACCAACCAATGCACCTGTCACGATCAATAGGTCATTGGCTAGCATGAAGCCCGCTGCCGCTGCTGCCCAACCAGAGTATGAGTTAAGCATAGAAACAACCACTGGCATATCTGCGCCACCGATTGATGCTACTAAGTGATAACCAAATGCAAAAGCAATAAGCGTTACAACAATCAGTGCAAATGTCGAACCTTCTACGTTCACGAAGTAAAGCATAAGAAGGAAAGAAACGACTAACGCCGCAAGATTTAGCTTATGGCGATGAGGAAGCATTAAAGACTTAGAATCAATAATGCCGCGCAGTTTACCAAACGCAACGATTGAACCCGTGAAGGTTACAGCACCAATGAATACACCAAGGAAGACTTCCACAAGGTGGATGTTCAATAGTGCGCCTGTTAGCTCGCCATGATCAATGTAAGTATTGAAACCAACTAGCACTGCCGCTAAACCAACGAAGCTATGTAGAATAGCAACCAGTTCAGGCATTTCAGTCATTTCAACTTTCTTAGCAAGGTGCATACCGATACCACCACCGATAACCATCGCTAAGATGATCCAGCTAGTACCTTGCGCATCAGGACCAAAGATTGTTGCTAGAAGCGCAATCCCCATACCCGCGATGCCATAGTAGTTACCTGCGCGTGCTGTTTCTTGCTTGGAAAGCCCCGCAAGAGACATGATAAATAGTACCGCAGCAACAAGGTATGCCGCTTGTACGATTCCTGCAGACATGTGTTACTCCTTATTTATCTTTACGGAACATTTCAAGCATGCGTCTGGTCACCATAAAGCCACCAAAAATATTGATACTTGCAATTAAAACAGCAATAAACGCCAAGAAGGTGACAACACCTATCCCCTGACCTATCTGCAATACCGCACCAATAATGATGATGCCTGAAATAGCATTTGTTACCGACATTAGCGGAGTGTGCAATGCATGAGATACATTCCATACCACGTAATAGCCAACAACACATGCCAGAACGAATACCGTAAAGTGAGCAAGGAATTCAGCAGGAGCATAATTTGCAATCCAACCGAATGCCGCTAAACCTGCTGCCATCAAACCATATTTCTTCACAGGAGAAGTCGGTTTTTCTTCAGCTTTAACTTTAGGTTTAACTTCTGGAGCTGGTTTTTGAGGCGCAGCCGATACTTTGATTGGTGGCGCTGGCCAAGTGATCTCACCGTCTTTGATCACAGTAAGACCGCGTAGCACTTCATCATCAAAATCGATGTTGATGTTACCGTCTTTCTCTTTACAAAGCAGTTTGAGCAAGTTAACAAGGTTTGTACCGTACAACTGAGATGATTGAGTCGGCAAACGACCTACCATATCGGTGTAACCAATGATTTTCACACCGTTTGGCGTCGTAATCACTTTGTTAGCTTCAGTGTATGCACAGTTACCGCCGTTAGCCGCTGCCAAATCGACAATCACGCTACCCGCTTTCATTGAATCAACCATTTCTTTGGTGATCAATTTAGGCGCAGGACGGCCAGGGATCAATGCTGTCGTAATGATAATATCAACGTCTTTTGCTTGCTCTGCGTATAAACGCTCGGCTGCTTTGTTGAATTCATCGGACATTTCTTTTGCGTAACCATCGCCAGTACTGGTGTCTTCTTTGAAATCGACTTCAAGGAAAACAGCACCCATACTTTCAACTTGTTCCTTAACCTCAGGACGCACATCAAAAGAACGAACAATAGCACCAAGGCTACCAGCAGCACCGATAGCCGCTAGGCCAGCAACACCCGCACCAGCAACTAATACTTTCGCAGGTGGAACCTTACCAGCAGCTGTGATTTGGCCCGTAAAGAAACGACCAAACTCATGAGCCGCTTCAACAACAGCACGGTAACCCGCGATATTTGCCATAGAACTCAACGCATCAAGTGCTTGCGCACGCGAAATACGCGGTACAGAGTCCATCGCCATGATATTGATGTTTTTAGTTGATAGCTTTTCTAGCAATTCTTGGTTCTGAGCAGGCCAAATAAAGCTAACAAGGCTTGCGCCTTCTTTTATCAATTCAAATTCATCGACGCCAGTTTCGTCATTAACCTGTGGTGCGTTAACTTTCAGAATTAAATCTGATTGCCACACATCCTCGGTTGAAACGATAGTTGCACCCGCCGCTTCAAAAGCCGCATCGTCAAAACTAGCCAAGACACCAGCATTACTTTCAATCGCAACACTGAACCCCATTTTTAATAACTGCTCAACCGTTTTAGGCGTAGCAGCCACTCGCGTTTCGTGCGCGAGTATTTCTTTTGGCACACCAATCTGCATTATTATTCCCTGAACATTGGCATTAATGTAATGATCTTGTATCCAACCAACAACGTAATATCAAGTACTTTGTAAGAAAAACACAAAAAAACCCAACAATAGCCGATAATTTACATCAAATGTCGCTGACTAATGAAATTAAATAACACTTTTAACATCAGGACAGAGGTCAAACCACGTTATAAAACGGGCATTTAGCTATAAGTAATTACATAAATGACTAATAAACACGTCATAAGCAAGAAATCAGGCTAAAAAGACCACACTTCGTATTAAAAATGTCTGTTTAAAACGTTGGCTAGCTATTAATCACATAGAAAGATCAGCCACCATTTCAAACTTGATGATCATGCAGCACCATCAGCGATCAGTAGTACTCCATGATCCTCAAACCAAGAAACTATTATATTTACCCATGTTTATTAACTACGACTACTCCCACCGCTGCATACAGTAATATGAGCATACAAGGAGCAAACGATGCTAATTAAACATGCGGTCACCATTTTGATCGATGAACATTCTCGCTTTATCTAGCATGAAGGTCTCTGCATCTTGCTTTGAACCTAACAAATCAGAACGAATGAATGTGTGCGTTTTTAACTCGCCGTCGATGGTTTTACAAATACGGCCGGCAATACGGAACTGCCCGCCTTCAGCAATCGGTTCAGGGTAAATTTGATACCCATTATGCTCAATCGGCTCAGCAGCCACAGGCGTTTTTTCTTCTTTATTGAAGCCAAATAGTTTTGACAGAAAACCCACGTTATTCATCTCCTAAAAAGCCTATCTATTGATAATGCCACAGAGTACAGAAGAAAAATTAAACCAAGGTTAAAATATAGAAAAAAACCCTTGTGAAGCATTGCCTTGAGCGCAATTTAGACAAAAAAGAACAATGTAGAATAGCAACAAAGGTATGAAGTAAAGTCAATCAACTTCGATTTATCGTGAATAACGAGTGAGGAAAACAACAAGGTATGAATAAAACAGAGCGTAAAGAGAGTTGTGAAGGCTTCAGAAATGAAAAACGCCAGCATCAGAGCTGGCGTTTAGAATTTATTAATAACTACAGTTATCGACTAGCGATACATGCCGATGTCTTTTTGTAGGTGTACCGGAAGATCCGATACATTATATTGTTTAGGTGACTTAGAGCCGCCAAAAAGAACGTCTAATGCGTGTGCAATCAATCCTTTGATATCTAACGCATAGGCTTTCTTAGTTTCAGTGCTTGCTGGAGCAATGGTATCGAAGTTAAGTGCCTGTGCCATGATTGCCTCTACTTATGGTTTAATTTTGAACTGCGGTAATAATAGCCGCTTATTTTTCGTTCCAAAAATG
>NZ_NOIF01000140.1 GCF_002265265.1 Photobacterium sanguinicancri | reverse complement strand
TCATCCCAGTTATATCTGTTAAAATTGTTTTTTGCTTAATATATACACGGTATTAATGACACAAGGCACGAGGCTAACATTAATACAATTGTTTACTTGAGGATCCCTACTTGAAACATTGGCTTGGCTTAACACTGTCCTTATCTATGGTGTTACCTACGGCATCTCTTGCCGATACAAACGAACAATTATCCGATACCGCCAGTGTTGAGGAATTACGTGAACACCGTGAAGAAGAAAAAAGATGGGGACTCGCAGCTGTTGTCCGCAAAGCAAGTATTCCTTATTCACAAGGTGCTAGTGCAGACGTTGATGACTCATCGGTTATGTCCTTTGTCCCAATGATGTTTTATCGCGGGGATAAATTCTATATCAATGGCACTGAGACGGGTTACCAGCTTTATCAGAAAGAAGAATTTTCGGCCAACGCTGTGCTGCGCATGCATTTCATCGATATTCCTGCCGCTTATCAAAACTCGATTGGTGGTGATACTGGGATGGGAGGGATACAGCTAAGATATCAGTGGGATAAGAGTGTTTATAGCTTTGCTGAAGTTGTAACAGATCCTAGTGCGCACTTTCAGGCAAATGTAGAAGTGGGGGCGAAGTATGAAGTGGGTGATTGGTATTTCCATCCATCAGCAACTCTGATCAATAAAACCTCAGACTACAATACACACTATTACGCTTTTAATCAGACACATATCGGTGGCGGTTCGGATATTAAAGTGGGTGGTAAGTTACGTTATCACGTCGCTTCTAATTTGTATCTGTTAGGTGGTGCTTATGCCACATACTATGATCGTAACGTTCGTCATTCAGAGACTATTGATGATAATTGGCATACAGAGTTTTATGCTGGTTTTGGTTTCTTCAATGATTCGTCTAAACCAAAGCGTTCATCAATCTCAACGAAACCGTATTTACGTGTGGCGCATGGCTGGGCGACCCCTTCAAATATGGGTGAGATCCTCGCGGGTGAGACAGTTAAAGATGAATATAACAATCAGCTAAGTTCTGTTTTTTACGGTCATCCACTAACGGATGAGCTGTTTGGAATTCCACTCGATATTTATTTAACACCTGGTTTGGTTACGCACTGGGGGTCTGAGGTTCAAGATTTCACTACCGAATTAGTGGTGGCAATTAAAGCTTATTACACTGTCAATTGGCCTGTGAAGTGGCGCTTAGGTGTTGCTGAAGGTTTGTCTTTTGTCAACGACATTACTTACATCGAAAATTCAGAGATGGAACGTAAGGGGTACGAACCAAGCAAGTTACTGAATTACGTTGATTTGTCTCTTGATATTAACATCGGTGATCTTATCAATAAGAAAGAACTTGATAATGTTTGGCTTGGTTATAGCATGCATCACCGTTCTGCTATTTTCGAACAAGCGTCGCAATTTGGTCGTATCAAAGGTGGTAGTAATTACAACACTGTTTACCTACAGTTTGACTTCTAATACGCGATAGTAAGGGGACTGTTTGCGCTATAGCCAGTCCCTTATTAAGTCGATTTTCAGATAATAAAAAGCCGAGATCTTATTAAAGAACTCGGCTTTTTTAGTTTTAATCAAAGCGTAGTGCGAATGAATGCCAGTTACTGAGCAACATCAAAAGCTTGTCGGAGTTGAGATAAGTATCCCTCGTCACGACACATGCTTTTGCCTGGTTCATCAGAAATTTTGGCAACAGGACGCCCTTCGCATTGTGTTAGCTTTAGGACGATATTTAATGTATCGACATTAGGCAGGTCACAACTTAGCTGTGTACCAATACCAAAACTCACATTAGTGCGACCATAGAAATGCTTATAAATTGCTAAAGCTTTATCCAGCGTCAAACTGTCAGAAAAGACGAGTGACTTGGTCATTGGATCGATGCCTAAAGCTTCATAGTGGGCAATGGCTTTCTCACCCCAAGTGACAGGGTCACCACTGTCGTGACGCAATCCTACAAAGCGATTAGACAGACGTAGGTCGAAATCACGCAGGAAAGCATCCATGTTGATGCAGTCTGTAAGCGCGATGCCTAAGCTGTCTGGGTACTCTTGTAACCAGCGATTAAGTGCGAGCTGCTGTGAGTCAGCCAGTTCACCTGTGAGCTGCTGGTGGGCTTGAAACCACTCATGTGCTTGTGTACCCATAGGTGTTAACCCACGAGTGCGCGCAAGGTGGTAATTTGACGTCCCTTTGAAGTAAGGGAAGTGGTCAGCAAGATAATCCACTACATGGTGCTGTACGGCTTTAGAGAAGCGGCGTCGCGTACCAAAATCAACTAATGCGAAATCTGACAAGTCAGTTCCTTCGGCATGTTGATAAAAGTGGTCAATTTTAGATTTAAGCTGAATAATGGCGGCTTCTGGCGTTACTTCAGGGTAGCGAGCAGCACAACGTACTTCACAAATGATTGCGAGCAGTGGTACTTCCCAAAAAATGACATCAAGCCATTTCCCTGTGATTTTAATCGCAAGTTGATCACCAGAAACATCAAGTTCTACCTGTTGGCTATTAAGCGAAAACGTTTCTAAGAACGTCAGGTAGTCTTGTTGAAAGAAGCCAAGCGTAGAAAGATAGGTCAGCTCGTCTTTAGTGAAAGACAGCGAATCAAACTGAGCTAATTGCGCTTGAATAGCCTCAAAATAAGGGCGTAGGTCTTCTTTGCTGCGACAATGGAATTCAGCAACCACCTCTGTTTCAGGGTATTGATGGAAAATTGCTTGGTGCATGTGCAGTTTATATGCATCTGTATCCAGCAGTGAGTCGATAACTCTATGTGTTCCAGTCTGATTCATATTAAAAGCTGTGTTTGTACGCCATTAGATAATTTATATGATTCTGCCCGCATTCTTGGCTAAATGCGACAAAATTAGGGGGCGTACGATACGCTTAAATCTCTCAAACAACAAGGAACAGGCTGTTCAGCTGATTAAATGTTCGACTATTGGCAGGTGATACACAGAAATATTCGATTTCCTTACGTATAGTTGTAAACAATTCTTGTTTTTATGGGTGAGAGCGATATAAATACCTGTGTTAAAACGACTCTAGCAACATAAAACAACTTCTCGTTATCTTATTGGGGCCATACAGCCCCGATGAGCTTTTGCGTAATAAAAGGAAGACATAATGGCGGATCAACCCCAAGCAAAATACCGTGCAGACTATCAAGCGCCTGAATACACCATTACCGATATCGCCCTAGACTTTGACTTACATGATACAGCAGCTCGCATTGTTGCTGTTAGCCAAGTAAAACGTTTAGCTGAGCAGGATGCCGCGCTGAAATTGGATGGTGATGCACTGACGCTTATTCGCGTTGAAGTGAATGGCGAAGCCTGGACTCAATATGAAGAGACCTCTGCAGGACTAACGCTAACAGGCTTACCTGCATCGTTTGAACTCACCATCGAAACAGAAGTAAACCCTGAAGCAAATACACTACTTGAAGGATTATACAAATCAGGTGGTGGGTTCTGTACACAATGTGAAGCTGAAGGTTTCCGTCGTATTACTTATTACATGGATCGCCCTGATGTACTGGCGCGTTTCACGACCACAGTGACAGCCGATAAGGCAAACTTCCCGTATTTGCTGAGTAACGGTAACCGTATCGCTCAAGGTGACTTAGACAATGGCCGTCATTGGGTGCAGTGGGAAGACCCATTTCCAAAACCAAGCTACTTATTTGCGCTTGTTGCGGGTGATTTCGATGTACTTCGTGATAAATACACCACAGCAAGTGGCCGTGATGTTGAGCTGGAAATTTTTGTCGATAAAGGCAACCTAGATCGTGCTGATTACGCGATGACATCGCTAATCAATTCTATGAAGTGGGATGAAGAGCGTTTTGGTCTTGAGTATGACTTAGACATTTACATGATTGTCGCGGTTGATTTCTTCAACATGGGTGCAATGGAAAACAAAGGCCTTAATGTCTTTAACTCAAAATTTGTCTTAGCTAACCCACAAACAGCGACAGATGTTGATTACCAGGGTATTGAAGCTGTCATCGGCCATGAATACTTCCATAACTGGACGGGTAACCGAGTAACGTGCCGTGATTGGTTCCAGCTGAGCTTGAAAGAAGGCTTAACGGTTTTCCGCGATCAAGAGTTCTCATCCGATTTAGGTTCGCGTGCAGTCAACCGTATCAACAATGTACGTATTGTTCGAGGTCCACAGTTTGCTGAAGATCGTGGTCCAATGTCGCATCCAATTCGCCCTGAACAAGTGATCGAGATGAATAACTTCTACACCTTGACGGTTTACGAAAAGGGCAGTGAAGTTATCCGTATGATGCACACCTTACTGGGTGAAGAAAAATTCCAAGCGGGTATTAAGCTTTACTTTGAACGTCATGATGGTACTGCTGCAACGTGTGATGATTTTGCATTAGCAATGGAAGATGCGTCGGGTGTCGATCTTACGTTATTCCGCCGTTGGTACAGCCAAGCAGGTACGCCTGTAGTGAATGTAACAACTGAGTATGATGCAGAGCAAAACAGTTACAGTGTAACGATTAAGCAGCGTACGGCAGCAACTGCTGGTCAAGAAGAAAAGTTAGCACTTCATATTCCGCTTGATATCGAACTATATGATAGCAACGGCAATGTTATTGAGTTACAGCGTAACGGTAATGCGGTTCATCATGTACTGGATGTAACAGAAGAAGAGCAAGTATTTACGTTTGATAATGTAAATGAGCAACCTGTTATCTCATTACTACGTGAATTCTCAGCACCTGTTGTACTTGAATATGACTACAGCGATGAAGAGCTAGTTTTCTTGATGGTGCACGCGCGTAATGAATTTGCACGTTGGGATGCTGGCCAAATGCTATTGGCTAAGTACATCCGTGACAATGTCACTAATGTTCAAAATGGTAAAGCGGTTGAATTCCCTGAAAGTGTTGTTGATGCTTTCCGCGGTGCATTACTGGATGAAAATCTGGATCCGGCATTTATCGCAGAAATGCTGACGTTACCAAGTGAGAATGAAATTGCTGGTTGGTATAAGTGCGTTGACGTCGATGCAATCAACCAAGTTGTTGGCGAGATCCAAAAGACTCTTGCAATAGAAATGGAAGATGAGCTAACCGCTATCTATCATTCTTTAGCGCAAGCAAGCTATACCATCGAACATGATGCGATGGCTAAACGCGCACTGCGCAATCGTTGCTTGTCTTACCTGGCTTGTACTGAAAAGGGGAACGATTTAGTTGCTGAGCAGTATCAAGCATCAGATAACATGACAGATACCATGGCTGCAATGGCGGCGGCTAACAATGCTGAACTTGCTTGTCGTGCACAGCAGATGCAAGATTTCAGTGACAAATGGACACACGATGGCCTCGTGATGGACAAATGGTTTGCACTGCAAGGTGCTAACCCAGCGGATAATGCACTAGCAAACGTTCGTGAAACCATGAACCACCCAGCATTTGACCTGAAAAACCCGAACCGTACTCGTAACTTGGTAGCGAACTTCTGTGGTAACAACCCAGTCCGCTTCCATGCAAAAGATGGTTCTGGTTACTTGTTCTTAAGCGAAATTTTAATGGCGCTTAACACTTCAAATCCTCAAGTCGCTTCACGCTTGATTGAACCTTTCTTGAAGTATCGCCAGTACGATGATGCACGCCAAGCATTAATGCGTACAGAGTTAGAAAAGTTAGCGAATCTAGAGAACCTAGCCAAAGACTTATACGAAAAAGTACAAAAAGCATTAGCGCTTTAACGCATAAATTTTCAAGGTTGTTATAGCGAGTTTTGTAATTTACAAATGCCAACTGTAAGAGGTTGGCATTTATCTTCTAATTAATTAATTAATTAAATAAAGAGGTTAAATCACGAGCAATGAAATCGTACACATTTTCAGTCAATATCAGCTATCAATCATATCTACACCATTATTCTGGTGCGGCAAGTAGTGTGGTTGTTATTACTGATAATGGCTTGCGCTTACAGTTACCTGCCTCTCGATTCCGTCCATTTTTAAGCCAACTCGGCGTAAAAGGTCGATTTAGAGTTAATGTTAATCAGCAGAACAAAATTGATGGAATAGAGCAAATTAGCTAATTGCGCCACGTTATAAATAGAAGTAACTTAGTGTTAACATTACGAACAAGATACATGAGTGCCTACAGTACAAAATAGCAAAACGATAACGAATTGACTGAAGGTTATACTGAGAAAAATCATGGTTTGCTATTAGATAAATTAATATGAGAAAGAATTGGTTAGACCAATTAACCAGCTGGGTGTTTAAATTTGCACATACTTTGGCTAAGAGAAATTATCTATCGATACTAAATCTTAACCTTAGTCACATATTCGATTTTTTGTTTGATTTTCAGAGTAATTAACGTAACTAAATAGCAACAAAACACTCTACAATAGCTCCACGCATTATGCGTTTATACTAAATTTATAAAAACATAAAAACGATGGAGCATCACGATGACCGCACCTGACCCAATCGTGCCGGTATTGCTTGAAAAAGTGTATGGCTTAATCCAAGAAAAAATTGAAACTCCCCAGCAGTCATTAGTCGAAGTTTTTGCTCAGCGGTTATTAGGACAGCTAGCAGATGACGATCTTTTGCAGCGTAACGAATCTGATCTCTATGGTGCTGTGCTGAGCTTATGGCATCACCTTCTTAAGACCGATCCGGAGCAAACATCGGTTCGCGTTTATAACCCGACATTAAGCCGTTATGGCTGGCAGTCTACCCATACTGTGGTTGAGATAGTTGTACCTGATTCACCGTTCTTGGTTGATTCAGTCCGTATGACGCTTAATCGTTTGGGCATCACAAGCCACCTAATGCTAAATGGCCCTTACTTCTTTAAACGTGATGCAGAAGGTGTACTTACTGAAGCATGCGGCAAAGAAGGGGATCTACAAACACTATTCCATATTGAAGTCGATCGACTAACAGATAAAAAAGAAATGGAAGTGTTAAAGCAAGAGCTTGAGCAAGTGCTTGTGGACGTAGACTTAGTCGTTACAGACTGGCAAGCGATGCAAGATAAAATGCAGGCGATTGCTATCGAATTAAAAACGGCACCTTTACCTGTCGATGATACACGTCGTGAAGAAGCCCTTGAATTACTTGACTGGGTAACGCGCCATAATTTCACTTTTATGGGCTATCACAATTATGATCTGAAGGCGGTTGAAGGTGATTATCAGCTTTGCCCAACGGAAGATAAAGGTTTAGGTTTACTGAGTAAGCCAAATAAAGCTCGCTGTTTGTTGCTTTCCGATTTACCTGAATCAGCACGTTTTGAAGCACGTAAGCCTGAAATTATGATTCTGACTAAAAGTAATGGTCAGTCAAAGATTCATCGCCCTGCATATATTGATTACATTGGTATCAAACGCTTCGCTGAAGACGGCAGTGTGATTGGCGAACATCGCTTTGTGGGTCTTTATGCGTCAACGGCCTACCACCAAACGGCAATGAATATTCCGCTGATCCGCAATAAGATGTCTCGCATTTTAGAAGCGTCAGGATATTCGGCGGGTTCGCATTCTTGGAAAGCGCTGAACAACTTACTGGAAACCTATCCACGCGATGAGTTGTTCCAAGCAACTGAAAAAGAAATGCTAGACGTGGGTTGCGGTGTTGTTCAAATGCAAGATCGTGACTTACTTCGTTTGTTTGTCCGTCGTGATCCATTTGGCCGTTTCTTCTCTTGTATGGTGTATGTCACTAAAGAGCGTTACAACACGGAGTTGCGCAGCAAAACTCAATCTATCTTAAAAGATTACTTTGGCTCAGCGCAAAATGTTGAATTCACGACTTTCTTTTCAGAAAGCCCATTAGCAAGGACGCATTACATCGTGAGGGTAGACAATAATAACTTCAATATTGATGTTAAAGCGATTGAGCATAATTTGGTAGAAGCTGCGGCGTCTTGGGAAGATCGTATCGGTGATGCGCTGGTGGCTAACTTTGGTGAAAGCCGTGGTACATCACTGGCTAAAAACTACGCCCGCGCATTCCCACGTTCATATAAAGAAGAAATGCTACCGGGTTCTGCCGTTGCAGATATTGAGCAACTTGAAAGCCTAAGTGAAGACAATAAGCTGGGTATGTTGTTCTACCGTCCACAAGAAGAAGCGGCAGATTCACATTTCGTGAAGCTAAAACTCTTCCACCGCGACGAACCAATCCATCTGTCTGATGTGATGCCAATGCTTGAAAACCTGGGTTTACGAGTGATCGGTGAATCGCCATATCAGATCACCACCAGCAAAGGCACGGTATTTTGGATCCTTGATTTTGCGATGCTGCATAATGCATGTACAGGCATTGATCTTCGAGAAGCACGTGATCGTTTCCAAGAAGCATTTTCGGCTATTTGGCATGGTACATTAGAAAGCGATGGCTTTAACCGCTTGGTTTTATGTGCAGGGCTAACAGGCCGTGAAATTACTATTTTACGTAGTTATGCACGCTATATGCGCCAAGTTGGCTTCCCATTCAGTCAACATTACATTGAAGAAACGCTCTCAAGCCATAACGATCTTGCGCGTGATCTTGTTGCACTCTTTAAGCTGCGATTTGATCCAACCAAGAAACATTCAGAGAAAGCCGAGCAAAATTTGATCGCCAAACTGAATGACAAACTGGATCGTGTCGAAAGCCTAGATGATGACCGTATTATTCGTCGCTATATGGAAATGATCTTAGCGACACAGCGTACCAACTATTACCAACTTGATGACAATGGTAAAAACAAACCTTGGCTATCGCTGAAACTACGTCCGTCAGACATTCCTGATATCCCACAGCCAGTGCCATTCTTTGAGATCTTCGTTTACGCACCTGACATTGAAGGTGTTCACCTTCGTGGTGGTAAAGTTGCGCGTGGTGGTTTACGTTGGTCGGATCGCCAAGAAGATTTCCGTACCGAGATCCTAGGCCTGGTTAAAGCGCAGCAAGTGAAAAACACCGTTATTGTGCCTGTTGGCGCAAAAGGCGGCTTTATTTGTAAGCGTCAGCCACAAATGACAACGCGTGAAGAGATTTGGACGGAAGGTCAGCGCTGTTATAAACGCTTTATCCGTGCCTTGCTTGATGTAACAGATAACATTATTGATGGTGAGCTAATTCCACCAACCAATGTGGTTCGACATGATGAAGATGACCCGTATTTGGTTGTTGCGGCAGATAAAGGTACAGCGACATTCTCTGATTTAGCGAACTCTGTCTCTGAAGATTATAACTTCTGGTTGGGGGATGCTTTTGCATCGGGTGGCTCAAATGGTTACGACCATAAGAAAATGGGTATCACTGCGAAAGGTGCATGGGAATCAGTTAAACGCCATTTCCGCGAGTTAGGTATAGATTGCCAAACAACAGACTTCACCTGTGCTGGTGTGGGTGACATGGCGGGTGATGTATTTGGTAATGGTATGCTGCTATCGAAACATATTCGTTTAGTCGCTGCATTTAACCACATGCATATCTTCATTGATCCGAATCCAAATTCAGAAAAAACATGGCCAGAACGTGAACGTTTATTTAACCTGCCACGCTCAAGCTGGGAAGATTATGATCAAAGTTTGATCTCTGAAGGCGGTGGTATCTTCTCTCGCCGCAGTAAGTCGATCAAACTGACGCCGCAGATCCAAAAGCTACTGGGAACACGCAAACAAACGATGCCACCAAACGAATTGATCCGTTTGATTCTACAAATGGAAGTCGATTTACTATGGAATGGTGGTATAGGTACCTACGTTAAAGCTGAATCTCAAACACACACGGATGTAGGTGATCGCGCTAATGATGCTTTGCGCATCAATGGTA
This sequence comes from Photobacterium sanguinicancri, assembly GCF_002265265.1. Taxonomy (GTDB): domain Bacteria; phylum Pseudomonadota; class Gammaproteobacteria; order Enterobacterales; family Vibrionaceae; genus Photobacterium; species Photobacterium sanguinicancri. The sequence continues at coordinate 4,181 of NZ_NOIF01000140.1, read as the reverse complement.
ACGAGCTACGTGCGAAAGTAGTGGGTGAAGGCGGTAACTTGGGTATGACTCAGCTTGGCCGTGTTGAATTTGCTAAACGCGGCGGATTGGTGAATACCGATTTCATTGACAACGTAGGTGGTGTTGATTGTTCTGATAACGAAGTGAATATTAAGATCCTACTTAATAGTCTAGTGGCTGGTGGGGATCTAACGTATAAGCAACGTAACCTTCTGCTAGAAAGCATGGAAGATGAAGTTGGTGAAATCGTACTTGATGATGCTTACTGTCAAAGCGAATCAATTTCCGTCACACAGCAGCAGCAAGTGCAGCTGCTAAAAGAGCAAATTCGCTTTATTCATCACTTAGAACGTGAAGGTAAGTTGGATCGTGCACTTGAAGATTTACCGGATGACGAAACACTGGCAGAGCGTGAGAAATCAGGCATCGGCCTAACACGTCCTGAGCTAGCTGTTTTAGTTGCTTACGGAAAAATGGTACTAAAAGAGCAGCTTGTAACGGATGAAATCTCCAATGATCCGTACCATGCACGGTTGTTACCAGCGTATTTCCCTGCACAGTTAAAAGAGAAATACCGCGCGCAAATGGACAACCATCCACTGCGTAAAGAACTGATTGCAACCTCGCTTGCGAACCAAATGTCGAACGAGATGGGTTGTAACTTTGTGACTCGCTTACAAGAGGAAACGGGAGCAACAGTTGCTGAAGTTTCTTCTGCGTATGCAGTAGGGCGTAGTGTCTTCAACTTTGATAAGTTCTTTGATCAAATTCGAGCGCTAGACAATGCCGTATCGGCAGAAACACAGTACGACATGCTTTATCGTTGTCGTCGTATGTTGCGCCGTGCGACACGCTGGATTTTACGTAATCGTGATCGTAAGTTAGGTATAGAGCAGCAAATTTGTGTTTATCAACCTGTTGTGAACACGTTGAATGAGAATTTAGAGCGTTACCTTGTAACGGATGAGGTTCAGGAACACAAAGATCAAGCTGCTATCATGGTCGACAAAGGCGTTCCACAAGCGCTTGCAGATAATATTGCTCGTTTAAGTAGTTTGTACTCTGCAATGGATATCGCACAGATTGCTAAAGAGCTTAAACAAGAAATTGACCATATATCGCGTATCTACTTTGTATTAGGGGCTGAACTTTCTTTGCACTGGTTCCTACAGCAAGTAAATAATCAATCGGTTGATAACCATTGGCAGGCTCTTGCTCGTGCGTCATTCCGTGAAGATCTAGATTGGCAGCAGCGTCAATTAACATCGGCCGTTATTACCGCTATGGTTGATGGTTCAACGCCAGAGCAGGGTATCGAAGCGTGGATGCAAGAGCACGATAAAGCTATCTTACGCTGGGAAAGTGTATTAGCTGAGTTTAAGGTTGGTAATGTTCATGAGTTTGCGAAGTTCTCTGTTGCATTACGAGAGTTGATGTTACTTAACTTGAACTGCCGTTCTAGCATCTAACTAATACGGTTATATTAATCAAAAGCCAACGCAATTGCGTTGGCTTTTTTGTTGGATGTTATTTGTTAATAAGGAACCATATTGAAAGCAAACTTAAACGATCCTTTTTAGATCCTCCGATATGAGTTTTACTACATAACCTGTTGATCTAAGTTAAAATCAAGGTTGGTTACACTGTCACTTGCTGCGTTAATTGTAATTTGATCTCGTCCATTTTCTTTTGATTGATACAAAGCGATATCTGCACGTTTGATCCAACTAACCGCATCATCGTTAGTGAAAGCTGGGCTTAAACCCGCGCTCATTGTTACTTTTGCATGGTAAGGATAGTGGTGTGTACGGATCTGCTCACTGAGCTCATTTAGTACCTTATAGGCTTCGTTTATATTTGTGTTATCAAATAAGAGTAAGAATTCATCGCCACCAAGTCGAAATAAAAGATCTAAATCCCGCGTGTGTTTATTGATGATTTCAACGATTTGTTTGATCACCTCATCACCGACATCATGACCATATAGATCATTTACTTGTTTGAAATGATCGATGTCTATTAAGGCGACACTAGCAGAGTACCCGCGCTTTTTTTGAGAAATGGAGCGGTTCATAAAAGCATCAAGTTGATGGCGATTCAAAGCACCAGTTAATGCATCACGGGTTGATAAATAACGCAGTTCAACTTGAAGGCGATGGATTGCTTCAATGGCTACATGGGCTATGCTGGCACAGGCAATGAGTGAAGACAGAAACCTAGCAGCAAACTGCCAATCAACATGATGAAAAGATGCGATGCTACAACCAACAATTAAGCATGCATTCGTGATAAGTGCCTGACGTCGAGGAATGATGAAAACCAGTGTTACAACAATAGGGTACACCCAATAACTTACGAGCATACCGAGTTCATAAATACTTAAACTAATAGAAATAACGAGTAATGAAAGTGGAATACCATTACCGATAATTTTTCGCTCAGCATATAGCAAGCCAATCATTTCTATGATGAAGCTCAGTTCGAAAGCGAGAAGAGAAAGGCCTAATAAGGTTTCACCTATCAGTAAATTTTTAATACCGAGTGGTATAAAAGTGAAGACGGTTACCGCAGTAACAAATTTAAGAATGTGCTGACGACGATAAAAGTCCAGAAGTTCATCATCACCATGTTCAAAACGAAGTTTTTTTAATGTCATAAGCGGCCTTATTGAAATGATTGTTGGCCAAAGCAGATTCAAAGAAGCATGGTTTTACTTTGTTATGTGTTTAACTTACCTTTAAAACGTATGTTTTTAAAGCTTACTCATCCATTTATGCCTTATATGAATAGGCTTGGTGGCAAATCTTATTATTTTTAATAGAGAAAAGAGAGAACTAAGCGATAAACACAGAGCTTGTTTGGACTGAAAGGGGGCAAAATTAGACTAACAGCGTAAACGTTTGCTTATAAAGTGAAATTTAATTTTTACTAACTCATTGTAAATAATCAGGTTAATTATAACTTACTGTTTTAGGTATGATTTTCTTAAAATTCTGATTGATGTTAACTAAGAATGTGTGAATAATGTCATCCCGTTTATACGGGGCTTTTATTCGGAGGTACTATGTTATACCGCCTCGCACGATCTGTTATTTTCAAGCTAGACGCTGAAAAAGCACATGATCTTGCCATTCAGAACTTCTCTCGCTTTACCGGCACTCCTCTAGATCTATTCTATCGACAACATGTTCCTGATCGTCCTGTTGAAGTGATGGGCATTACCTTTAAAAATCCTGTTGGTCTGGCCGCTGGCCTAGATAAAAACGGCGAATGTATTGATGCATTTGGTGCAATGGGTTTTGGTTTTGTTGAAGTGGGTACGGTGACACCGCGTCCACAATCTGGCAACGACAAACCACGCTTATTCCGCGTGATTCCAGCTGAAGGTATCATCAACCGTTTTGGTTTTAATAACCTTGGCGTTGATAACCTCATCGAGAACGTTAAAAAATCGAACTACGATGGTGTTATTGGTATCAACATTGGTAAAAACAAAGATACGCCAATAGAAAAGGGTGCTGAAGATTACCTTATCTGTATGGATAAAGTGTACGAGCACGCAGGTTATATTGCGGTTAACATTTCTTCTCCAAATACTCCGGGCTTACGTACGCTTCAGTACGGTGAAGCACTTGATGATCTTCTGGCTCAACTTAAGCAGAAACAAAAAGAGCTTGCAGAAAAGCACGGTAAGTATGTTCCACTAACACTTAAGATCGCGCCAGATCTTGAAGATCACGAGATTGTGCAAATCGCACAGTCGCTGATCAAAAATGAAATCGATGGCGTTATCGGTACTAACACCACGCTGGATCGTACTTTGGTAAAAGACTTACCACATTGCGATGAAATGGGTGGGTTGAGTGGTCGTCCGTTACAAAACAAAAGCACTGAAGTGATTCGTCGTTTGGCTGAAGAGCTAGATGGCAAATTGCCGATTATCGGTGTGGGTGGTATTGATTCAGCAATTTCTGCACGAGAGAAGATGGAAGCGGGCGCTCAGCTTGTTCAAATCTATTCTGGTTTCATTTATCACGGTCCAAAACTGGTTAAAGACATTGTGACGAATATTTAACCTATCAAGGGCTAAAAGCACATTTGAAAGTGAGTTTAGCGACGCGATTGTCAAAATTACACAATGATGAACAATGAAAGGGGAATTTATTTCCCCTTTTTTTTTG
>NZ_NOIF01000139.1 GCF_002265265.1 Photobacterium sanguinicancri | reverse complement strand
CTAAAACATATACTAGCATTTATTTGTTATTAATGGCCAGTTTTTACTTGGATGAAAAGGCGTCGGCTTGGCCATCAAGTTCATGTGTGACGTGTATCGCTAAAAACGCCTCTCGATATGATAAAACCTGTGTAATTGCTGTTATATATCGGTTTTACCGAGGTGTTGTGATGGTTATCATTAGGTCTTATTTATACCTATTTACATTGTTTTTAATAATTCTCGCTGATATCGAGATGAATATTGATAATAATCAAAAATGCTCCCAAATAAGAAAAGCAAATGCCGAAATTAATTCCATCATTTGTATGAATATTATAATTTGTACTCGCTTTAACAATTCTGTTTGAGTGTCATATATAAACAAAGTTCAGGTTTTGCTAATTATTTTAGCCGGATTCGTTCGCCTTTATTTTGTGGGAGATTATTGTATGCGAAAAAAGTGGTTTATAAAGACAGCGGATAATACGCTTTCAGAACTAGAAACAACACGTTCTGGATTATCATCAAAGACAGTTAAAGATCGTCAACAAGAATATGGTCCTAATGAACTGCAAGAGCAAGAAGGTAAATCAGCTTTAGCCATGCTGTTGGATCAATTTAAAAACCCACTAATTTTTATTTTAGGTGTGGGTGCATTAGTTTCATTTTTCACCGGCCATAATGTTGATGGTATTGCGATTACCGTGATCATCTTTATTAATGCACTGATTGCATTTTGGCAAGAAATGAAAGCTAAAAAAGGCATGGATGCATTAAAAGAGATGGCAGCACCCACAGCTCAAGTTGTGCGGGATGGTGATGTACTGTCGATTCCGGCGCGCGAGTTGGTGCCAGGCGATATTCTTAAAATCAATACCGGTGATATTTTAGCCGCCGATGTACGGATTATTGAAGCCAACCGACTTTCCATTGATGAAGCCGCGTTAACAGGGGAGTCTGAACCTGTTGATAAGTGTGTTGCTGAGCTGGAAGGTGACAATATAGGCTTGGGTGATCAGCTCAATATGGGCTTTATGACCACCATTGTTACTTCAGGTAATGGTTATGGTGTTGTGGTTGGTACTGGGATGCAAACCGAAGTGGGCCACATTGCCGACTTGATGACCAACACAGAAGAAACGAAAACCCCCATGCAAGTTCGCATGGATACCATTGCGCATACGTTGATGATTGCGGCTCTGTCTGTGGTTGCTGTTGTTTGTGCAATTGGCCTTTACCATGGCATGCCATGGTTAGAAATTTTAAATACGGGTATCTCATTATCTGTTGCGGCTATTCCTGAAGGTCTACCGACAGTTGTATCGATTGTATTGACCATGGGCTCCACCAAAATGGTGAAGAGCAATGCGTTAGCAAAACAACTTTCTGCGATTGAAACACTCGGTTCAACCACGGTTATTTGTTCTGATAAGACAGGTACGCTAACTCAAAACCAAATGCAGGTGATGCAAGCATACGACGCCTCTGGTCGTTACTGGAAAGTAACGGGTAAAGGCTTTGATCCTAAAGGTGAATTTGAGCCACAAAAACACCAAGTCGCGGTGACTGATAGCCCTGAAATGATGCGTGGTCTTACCGTTGCGACCTTGTGTAACGATGCCCAATATCTGCAAGAAAAAGGGAAATACGCCGTACGTGGTAACCCAACGGAAGGTGCGTTGATTGTTGCTGCTGCAAAAGCCGGTTTACAACAAGGCACTATGTTGTCATCAGGCGAATTTACGATAGTTGAAAAATTCCCGTTCGATTCTGGTCGTAAAATGGCATCAGTGATTGTTCGTGATAATGAAGGTCAGCACTTCTTAGCAGTGAAAGGTGCACCGGATGTCATCTTGCGCAATGCCTCAGGCTTTATGATTGATGGCAATGTTGTAACGCATTCAAGTCAGGAAGTGCAAGGTAACTTAGCGATAGCAACCAGTCCTGCAGAGCAACATATTGCCAACTACCAACAAGCGATTGAAGAATTTGCTGATCAAGCTCTACGCACACTTGCCGTTGGTATTCGTCCATTAACTGACGAAGACCTAGAGCGTGACCACCACGAGCTAGAGCATGACATTACCATCCTTGGCCTATACGGCATTATGGATCCGCCACGCCCAGAAGTGCGCGATGCGGTAAACAGTTGTTTCGATGCTGGTGTTCGTACCGTGATGATCACGGGTGACCATGCCCTAACCGCGGCAGCAGTTGCGCGTGATATCGGTATTATCCGCTCTGAAAATGACAAAGTGATCACAGGCGCTCAGCTTGATGAGATGGACGATGAAGAGCTACGTCGTATCTGCCCTGAAGTTGCCGTGTTTGCACGGGTTAGCCCTGAGCATAAGTTACGTATTGTTAGAGCTCAACAAGACAACAACGAAGTACCTGCCATGACGGGGGATGGTGTGAACGATGCACCAGCACTTCGTCGCGCAGACATTGGTGTGGCGATGGGGATTGCAGGCACCTCGGTGGCGAAAGATTCAGGTGATTTAATTTTGCTTGATGACAACTTCAGCACCATTGTGAAAGCGGTACGCCAAGGTCGTCAGATCTTCGATAATTTACGTAAGTTTATCCGTCAGGCGCTGACTGCCAACGTGGGTGAAGTTGCGGTGATCTTGATTGCCTTTCTGATGATGGGGCCAGAGACTATCTTGCCGCTGACACCACTGATGATCTTGTGGATCAACTTGGTTTCAGATGGTTTACCAGCACTGGCACTGGGTGTTGAGCCGGAAGAAAAAGACGTGATGTCACGTAAGCCACGTAAGCGTAATGAAGGTTTCTTTGGCGATAGCCTTGGGGCCAAGATTGTTATCCGTGGTTTAGCCTTAGGTGGCATGAGTTACATGGCCTTCAGCTGGGCATTGAATGCGGGTCACAGTGCAGAATACGCACAGACTGTTGCTTTCGCCATGCTGATCTTCGCACAGCTATGGCACCTATTTGATTCACGTAGCTTCACTACGCTATACCGTAAAAATCCATTCACCAATAAGTATCTACTAGGTGCAGTAGCCTTGTCTGCAACGCTATCGTTAGGGGTGATGTACACAGGTTTAGGTCAGATGATCTTTAACACTGAATCCCTGTCATTTGGTCACTTAATGGCTGTGATTATTGCCGCATCTGTACCGACATTCGTACTGTCGGGTATCAAAGAAATTACTAAAGTGAAATTCGTCTAACCTAACTGCCTGCACCTCTATGAGGGGGGCAGGCTCTTTTCGACGAGCAATGTAATACAAGAGGTTATGACGTGAAAAAAATCATTATATATTCCGCATTACTGTTGGTGGGGCTAGTGTGCTCACAATTGCTACCATCATTCATAGCTGGCTACGGCCAACTGCAACCCACCATTATGGTGCTGACGATGTCGGCGCTGGCCTACATCATGATCAATGTTGGTCGTGAGTTTGAAATCGATAAGAACAACTTAAAGCAGTATCGCTGGGATTATGTGGTCGCAATGACGACGGCCACCTTCCCATGGGTTGGGGTGGTACTGTATTTCGTGTTCGTGCTGATGCCGCCAGAGATGTGGAGCAATGTCGATGCGTGGACAGAGACTTTAGTGATTGGCCGCTTTGCTGCGCCAACCTCTGCTGGAGTATTGTTTGCCATGCTCACAGCCGCTGGACTTGGTGCGACGTGGATGTTTAACAAAGCCCGTATATTGGCCATTTTTGATGATCTCGATACCGTCCTCTTGATGATTCCATTATCTATTTTGGTGGTGGGTTGGCAGCCTGCATTAGGCGTGACGCTAGTCTTAATGTTTGGTTTGTTAGCGCTGGGTTATCGTTATTTACATCTATGGGCTATTCCGTCGTCTGCCGGTGCTGTGATGGGCTACTCCGTCATTATTGCGTTGCTGTGTGAGTTGTTTTATTTGCGCAGTGGCGTCCACTTTGAAGTTTTGCTACCCGCTTTTGTGCTGGGGTGCATGATGAAATCGCAACATGAATCCGCCGCTGATCAGCAAGTCTCAAGTTCTGTCGCTGGCGTGTTCATGGTGCTGGTTGGCTTGAGCTTACCGCAAATTTTTGGGGGCGTCGCAACGACCGCTTCAGACAGTATCACTCTTTCAATGCCTGCGATGTCGCTCGCTGAAATTACTTATCACGTATTGGTGATTTCGGTGATTGCCAATATCGGCAAGATGTTCCCACTGTTTTGTTATCGCAAGGAAGCCACGCTTAAAGAGCGTTTGGCATTGTCGATTAGCATGTGGCCACGAGGTGAGGTTGGTGCGGGTGTGTTGATGATCAGTATTGGCTACGGTTTCGGCGGTCCAATTGTGACGATCAGCATGTTGTCATTAGCGCTGAATTTAGTGCTAACCGGTGTGTTTATCATGGTTGTAAGAAAACTTATTTTGAGTGACGAGCAAAAAGGAGAGTTTTATGAAAAAGCGTGAACTTAAATTACTTGGTCTAGTTATTTCTATTTTTCTTTTAACGCTAGTGGTAGGACGCGCAGCGTAAGCAAGAATAAAGTAAAAGCTGCCATTAATGATAACAAGAAGTAGCGTGTTTCCATATTTACTGACTGTGGTTCCAAAGTTGTCACCACAGTCAGTTTTTTGTATCTCGAAGACGGCTTATTCGTTGATGTCTTCGTAAGTAATGCCCATCTCATCCATCAAAGCTTTTGCTTCTGCGGGTAGATCATCCGGACGGTCTTTACGAATATCGTCATCTGTTGGTAATGGTTGACCTGTATAAGCATGTAAAAAAGCTTCACAGAGCAATTCACTATTCGTTGCATGGCGCAGGTTATTTACCTGACGGCGCGTACGTTCATCAGTCAGAATCTTTAAGACTTTTAATGGAATCGACACCGTAATTTTTTTTACTTGTTCGTTTTTCTTACCGTGTTCCGCGTATGGACTGATGTACTCGCCATTCCACTCTGCCATGTTTTACCTTCTCAGCGTTGTTGTTTTACCGCCGCTCAGGTTATTTCACGCCACTATGTTCTGAATAAACCTCAGATATATTGGGGTCTTACGAAATAACTGCGAGTAGGGCAGTGAGTCATAATTAAAGTTTGGTTGAATTTTAGCGATATTTACCGCCATAAGCAAAGACATATAGACGTCTGGAAGTGTTGACGTCCTAGTTTAATGTGGTTAATGTTGATGAAGGAATTTTATTCGGCATTAAACCGAAACAAGGAAGGTTAATATGAGTGACAAGAAACTTGCCACGATTGCAGTTCGTACCGGCATTGAATCCGACTCTCAGCATCATGCGGTCGTCCCGCCAATCTACCTCACATCCACCTACAGTTTTCCACAACTGGGTGAGGTTCCGCAATATGATTATACTCGTTCTGGCAACCCAAGCCGCAATATGTTGGCCGATGCGTTAGCTGAGTTGGAAGGCGGTGCGGGTGGTGTGGTAACAAGTTGTGGTACAGCGGCGATTAACCTTCTCGTTTCTGCTTTATTAGGCCCTGATGATCTTATTGTTGCCCCGCACGATTGTTATGGCGGTACTTATCGCTTATTCAATACTCGCGCGAATAAAGGCGACTTTAAGGTTGAGTTTGTTGATCAGTCTGATCCGCAAGCTTTTGCTCGTGCTCTTGCTAAGCAACCTAAAATTATTTGGGTGGAGACCCCATCTAACCCGTTACTTCGTGTTATTGATATCGAAGTTTTATGCCAGCAAGCCAAAGCAGCGGGCGCACAAGTGGCGGTTGATAACACCTTCCTCTCTCCAGTCCTGCAACAGCCTATCGCATTAGGTGCAGACTTTGTCGTGCATTCGACCACTAAATATATCAACGGCCACTCCGATGTTGTGGGTGGTATCCTTATTTCTGCTGATGCAGAGCAAGCTGAAAACATCGCATGGTGGGCAAATTGTATTGGTGCAACAGGTGCGCCGTTTGATGCCTACCTGACCCTTAGAGGTTTACGTACTTTAGTACCACGTATGAAGATGCACGAAGAAAATGGCGCTCAAGTGCTGGCATTTTTAAAAGATCACCCTCAAGTTGCAGCTATTTATCATCCTAGCCTACCTGATCATCTAGGGCATGATATTGCTAAGCGCCAACAAAAAGGCTTTGGCTCTATGATTAGCTTTGAATTAGCTGGAAGTTTCCAGCAACTTGAAGTGTTTGTGAAAGTGCTTAAATGTTTCTCGCTCGCGGAATCCTTAGGCGGCACTGAAAGCCTGATTGCTCACCCCTCAAGCATGACGCACCGCGCGATGTCAGATGAAGCACAAGCAGAGGCTGGTATTAATACGGCACTACTTCGTTTATCGGTGGGTCTCGAAGATCCAAGTGATTTGGTCGCCGACTTAGCACAAGCATTTCAACAAGCAGCAGAGGTGGGATAATGACTCAGGCTCAACCGCGTCAATTACATAAGTTTGGTGGCAGCAGCTTAGCCGATGCTGAGTGCTATCGTCGGGTTGCAACAATCTTGCAGGAATACTCGAATGCCGATGATCTGATTGTGGTGTCGGCGGCCGGAAAAACCACCAACCGTTTGATTGAATGGCTTACTTTGCTAACCAAAGATGGGCGTCATGCCCATGAGGTACTGCAAGCGCTACGTCAGTATCAGCAAGCGTTGATCAAAGAGTTATTGCCTGAGCCCGTTGCCGATGAACTACAAACCCAGCTACACCTTGAACTGAGTACATTGTCAGCACTTAGTGACCAAACGTTAGATGAGGCCACGCGAGCTAAAGTATTAGGCCATGGTGAATTGTGGTCTGCTCGCTTATTGGCAGCGTTATTAAATGTGGGTCAATTACCAGCATGCGCTCTCGACTCTCGTGATTTTTTACGGGCAGAGCAAGCCGCTCAGCCTGAAGTGGATTGCGCAGCTTCGCGCCCCTTATTACAGCAGCAACTGATCCAACACAGCCAGCATCGTATTGTGATCACCGGCTTTATGGCCCAAAACCAAGCGGGTCAAACGGTGTTACTGGGTCGTAATGGATCTGATTATTCTGCCACTGTGATTGGTGCGTTAGCAGATGTCTCGCGCGTGACAATTTGGAGTGACGTCGCGGGGGTGTATAGCGCTGATCCTAATCAAGTTAAAGATGCCTGTCTGCTACCGTTGCTGCGCCTTGATGAAGCCAGTGAATTAGCCCGACTTGCCGCACCGGTATTACATAGCCGTACCCTCCAACCTGTCGCACAAAGCACCATTGACTTGATGCTACGTTGTAGTCATCAGCCTGAATCAGGCTCAACGCGTGTGGAGCGTGTTTTAGCTTCAGGTCGCGGTGCGAAAATTGTTACGTCATTAGATGATGTCTGCTTGATTGAACTTGATGTGCCGCGTGCCAATGATTTTGAACCTGTTCGTAAAGAACTAGAGCGCACATTGCTACGGGTACAATTACCGCCATTGGCACAGAGCATTGATCCTGAGCAAGGTCGAATTTTATTGGCGTATACCGGTGAAGTGGTCAATGGGGTTCTGGGCCTACTGCAAGATCGTGGGATTGCCGCAGAATTAAGATTGCGCGATGGTTTCACTATGGTTGCCGTTGTTGGGGCGGGGGTGGTGAATAACCCAGTGCATTGCCATGGCTTTTATCAGCAGCTAAAAGGCCAGCCAGTTGAGTTTTTGGCTGAAGCTGAATCAGGGTTGAGCTTGGTGGCGATTTTACGCCATGTAAACCCAGAAACCTTGATTGGGCGAGTGCACCAGAGTTTATTTCAAGCACAAAAGCGAATTGGCTTAGTGCTCTGTGGCAAAGGCAATATTGGTAGCCGTTGGCTCGAGTTATTTGAAACCGAGCGTGAGCAACTGAGTAAGCGTCATGGTAAGACGTTCACGTTGATTGGTGTTGCCGATAGCAGCCGTCATTGGATTGATTACGAGGGAATTGAACCGTCTCGTGCCTTAACGTATTTCAATGATGAAGCGATTGAATATGAAGACGGGGAGTTACTTACCACGCTAGCCGCACACCCGTATGATGATGTGGTGATTTTGGATGTCACTGCCAGTGCTCAATTGGCGGCGAAATATCCACAAGTGGCAGAAAGTGGCTTACACCTGATTTCGGCGAACAAAGTGGCAGGCTCTGCACCCAGTGTTGATTACCACGCAGTACAAGATGCGTTTGCCAAAACCAGTCGTCATTGGCTATATAACGCGACGGTTGGTGCTGGCTTACCCGTAAATCATACAGTGCGTGATTTACGGGAAAGTGGCGATGACATCATTGCGGTATCGGGGATTTTCTCTGGCACTTTATCATGGCTGTTCCAGCAATATGATGGCTCAGTACCGTTTTCGGTATTAATTGAGCAAGCGTGGCAACAAGGCTTAACTGAACCCGATCCTCGCCATGATCTCGACGGCAGTGATGTGATGCGCAAGCTGGTTATTTTGGCGCGTGAGTCGGGACTAAGCATTGAACCTGAGCAGGTTAAAATGGAAACGCTAGTGCCTGAATCATTGGCTGAAGTCAGTTTAGATACCTTCTTTGAGCAAGCTGATGAACTGGACAATCATTTAAAAGAGCGGTTGGTGAAAGCCAATAAGGAAGAAAAAGTACTGCGTTATGTGGCGAGGTTGGATAAGAAAGGCAAGGCTGCCGTTGGGGTCGAAGCATTGCCCAAAGAGCATGCGCTGGCGAACTTACTACCATGTGACAATATTTTTGCTATAGAAAGTCGTTGGTACCGTGATAACCCACTGGTGATCCGTGGGCCGGGTGCTGGGCGTGATGTTACAGCAGGCGCATTATTGTCAGATATTAATCGTTTAGCCGCTCTGCTTTAGCATGTGATGATTGCGCTCGCGGCTTTATATTCTGCCAACACAGTTGAATGTAGGGCGAGAGCTTGGTCTAAATAGGACGATTACGAGGTAATTGTCACCTTACTGGGAATATACTCTATTCCCCTTGAAACCTGCCTTTGGCAGGTTTTTTATATTGAAAATTATGCAATATGAACGTGAGAAAAATTCATGATTAGTAGGTTGACATTAAATTGTTATCACGACATTCTGTAGACATATAGACGTCTAAATGGTTATTTGAAGACGTTCGCTTTTAAGGATAGCAGGCCACGGCGCCAGGACAGGAAGGGATGAACTATGGGGTATTCTCACGCAAGCCATTTAGAGGCGCTTAACCAAAACATTGTAGACCTTAAAGGGGATATCAATGTGTCATTTGAGTTTTTTCCGCCAAGCAGCGAGCAAATGGAAAAGACCCTTTGGGCTTCTATCCATCGTCTAAAAACATTAAAGCCGAAGTTTGTGTCTGTGACTTACGGTGCTAATTCGGGTGAACGCGATCGCACTCACTCTATTATTAAAGATATTAAAGATCAGACCGGCCTTGTGGCTGCCCCGCATTTAACCTGTATCGATGCAACACGTGATGAACTACGTACTATCGCCCGTGACTACTGGAACAGCGGTATTCGCGATATCGTTGCACTGCGTGGTGATTTACCACCACAAGGTGGCAAGCCTGATATGTATGCGGCTGACTTGGTTGAACTGCTACGCAAAGAAGCAGAGTTTGATATTTCGGTCGCGGCTTACCCGGAAGTTCACCCAGAAGCAAAAAGCGCTCAAGCAGATTTGATCAATCTTAAGCGTAAAGTGGATGCCGGTGCGAGCCGTGCGATCACCCAATTTTTCTTTGACGTTGAAAGCTACTTACGCTTCCGTGACCGTTGTGTTGCTGCCGGCATTGATGTTGAAATTGTACCGGGTATTTTGCCTGTTTCGAACATGACCCAAGCTAAGCGTTTTGCCTTGGCAAATAACGTCAAAATCCCAGGTTGGTTAGAGAAGCAATACGAAGGGTTAGATGATGACTTGTTAAGCCGTCAGATGGTGGGTGCAAGTAATGCGATTGATATGGTACGTGTTTTAAGCCGCGAAGGTGTGAAGGATTTCCATTTCTACACACTGAATCGTGCTGAATTAACTTATGCAATTTGCCACACTTTGGGTGTGCGTGCTGAAGTTGACATTGCATCGCAATAGGTTGTTACTGACATTGGGCTGCGACTGAGCAGCACAAACAAAAAAGCCGCTATAAGATAGCGGCTTTTTTAGATAACAAGTAGCTTATAGCGCGATGCTGCTGCCTTCGCTATCCATGTCTTTTAACTCAGCTAGCACTTCTTCAGCCCAAACAATCCAAGCCTGACGATTGTGCATACCACGACGAAGCGTAAGACGATCAAGACGTTCTTGACGAGCCATTGCTTTGTAATCGCTAAAGTGAACTTTCTCAAGCTCGTGGTAGTGGTTCATTAAGCTGTGTGACTCTTCGATCAAAGCTTCAAGCTGCTGCTGCATTGGTACAGAGTTATGCACTCCACACACAAGTAGTTTCGCTGAGAACTCATCACGAATAGTTGGGTTGCGAGCTGGTTCTTGGAACCAGTTGAATAGTGCCTGACGGCCTAAATCGGTAATGGAGTACACTTTGCGATCGGGTTTGCCATCTTGTGGTTCAAGGCGACAAGTAACCTGATCGTGAGTGGCCATTTTATTGAGTTCGCGGTACACCTGCTGGTGGCTCGCTTTCCAAAAATAACCGATGCTGTGTGAAAATTCTTTGGTTATGTCGTAACCGGTTGCTTCGCGAGTGCTCAGCACGGTTAAAATAACGTGTGGTAATGACATCTCTTCTATCCGTTAAAATACATCAAAAAAAACCGATCAAACCAAGCTTACCCTTCCGCTCTTTGGCGTTATTATAATCAACTTGTTTCAGTGCCTGATCGAGATCACATAGAATATCATCAATACACTCAATACGGATACCTCAATGGGGTAGTATTCACATCAATGCGCTATAAATTGCTCATCTTGTGATATTAGTCCATCTAGTTATCTGTCTTTGCAGTGCAATTGGTTTTGATACATCCTCTTTCACAAGAGAATATAAACATCTTAATGCATATTATTTAAGGAGGGCTGTCTCAAAAGTGATAAAAATTACAATGGGAACTATCAATTATTCCCTATCCGTATAAAAAAGGCCGCTAGGCGGCCTTTTAAACGTCAAGTTGATGAGGGCTTAACCTGTATTGCGCATGCCAGTCGCAATACCTGCGATGGTCACCATCAGCGCTTCTTCTAGCATCGGCGAGATCTCACCTTGCTCGCGGGTACGGTATAGCAGCTCAGCTTGCAGCATGTTGAGTGGCTCAACATAGATATTACGCAAGCGGATCGCTTCAGCACCCCAAGGATCCTGTTCCATTAGGTGATCATTGTTGTCGACATTCAGTACGGCCTTAATATCAGACTGCAGTTGATCACGCAGTTTCTGACCCAGTGGCCATAGTGATTTATCCGTTAGGCGTTGATCATAGTATTCAGCGATCTTGGTATTGGTTTTGGTAAAGACCATCTCCAGCATACCAAGGCGTGTTGAGAAGAATGGCCATTCACGGCACATTTCTTCTAGCAAGGCTTCATGGCCCTTGTCGATTGAATACTGGATCGCTTCACCGGCTCCCAACCATGCTGGTAGTAGCAGGCGGTTTTGGCTCCACGCAAAAATCCATGGGATCGCACGTAAACTTTCTACGCCACCGTTTGGATTACGTTTTGCAGGGCGAGAACCGAGTGGCAATTTACCCAGTTCGAGCTCAGGCGTTGCTGCGCGGAAATACGGTACAAACTCTTCGTTGCCACGGACAACCGAACGGTATGCTTCGCAAGATACTTCTGAAAGTACTTCCATCAGATCGCGCCATTCTTGTTTTGGTGCTGGTGGTGGGAGCAAGTTCGCTTCAAGAATTGCACTGGTGTACAAGCTAAGGCTGTTCACTGCAACGTCGGGTAGGCCCAATTTGAAGCGGATCATCTCACCTTGCTCGGTTACACGTAGGCCACCTTTTAAACTGCGTGGTGGCTGTGACAGTAACGCTGCGTGTGCAGGCGCACCACCACGACCAATTGTACCGCCGCGACCATGGAACAGGGTGATATCAACGTTGGCGTTTTCACACACATCAACCAAGGCTTCCATTGCGTGGTACTGTGCCCAGCCCGCAGACATCACACCAGCATCTTTCGCTGAATCCGAATAGCCAATCATGACCATTTGGTGGTTTTGAATAAAGCCGCGATACCAGTCGATATCAAGCAGTTGCTTGATAACATCCGCGCCATTATTTAAATCTTCAAGGGTTTCAAACAGCGGGCAAACGTCCATACGGAATGGGCAGCCAGCTTCTTGAAGCAATAAATGTACTGCCAACACATCTGAAGCGGTACGAGCCATGGAGATCACGTAAGCGCCTAACGCTTCACGTGGCTGTTCTGCAACTGCACGGCAAGTATCGATAACTTCTTGTACTTCAGGAGACGGTTGCCAGTCTCGTGGCAGTAGTGGGCGTTTTGAGGCGAGTTCACGTACCAGGAAAGCAACTTTATCTTGCTCGCTCCACTGGTCATAGTCGCCTAAGCCTAGGTAGCGTGTCAGTTCAGAAATCACATCAGAATGACGGGTACTTTCTTGGCGGATATCAAGGCGAACAAGGTGAACACCGAAACATTTCACACGACGCAAGACATCAAGCAGCAGGCCGTCAGCGATGATGCCCATACCGCATTCGTGCAGTGATTGATAACAGGCGTGCAGCGGCTGCCACAGCTCATCAGCATCGTTGATGATAGCGCCAGCAGGTACATTGGTTCCCTTAATGCGCGCATCTAATACATCACGGGTGTGCGTTAGCTTGGTACGTAATTGCTTAACGATAGCGCGGTAAGGTTCGTGCTCTTCACCTGCAAGCTCGCGAACTTGGTCATTACATCTCACCATCGACAGTTCGCTGACTAACTCTTGGATATCGCCCAAGTAAAGATCAGCCGCTTTCCAGCGTGACAGTAGTAATACCTCGCGGGTGATTGTCGAAGTCACAAACGGGTTGCCATCGCGGTCACCGCCCATCCAAGATGAGAATTTAACTGGTGCAGCATCAAGCGGTAAGCCTTCACCTAGGTGATTGGTTAGCTTGTCATCAAATTGGCGTAAGAATTCTGGCACAGCATGCCATAGGGAATTCTCAACTACAGCAAAGCCCCATTTCGCTTCATCAAGTGGCGTTGGGCGTTGCTGGCGGATAACATCGGAGTGCCAGGCTTGAGCAATAAGTTGTTCTAGGCGCTGTTCAATACGCTGGCGTTCAGCGGTTGATAGCTCACTTAGCTCAAGGTTTGATAGGCATTTATTAATCTGTACCAGTTTGTGGATCATGGTACGGCGCGCTATTTCAGTTGGGTGCGCAGTAAGCACAAGCTCAATGTTCAGTTCGCGAACGGCCTGAATGGAATCAAGCTGGCTAATGTCTTTGTCTTTTAACTTACCAAATAGCGAGTCAATTGAATCTGGGCTACAGATATGCTCGTCACAATGACGGGACACTGTGTGGTATTGCTCTGCAATATTGGTCAGGTTGAGGAATTGGCTGAAAGCACGGGCGACAGGAAGTAATTGGTCATCCGGTAGGTTTTGTAACTCATCAATAAGTTTGGCACGATCGTCTTCATTTCCGGCGCGAGCGGATTTAGACAGTTTCCGTATGGTTTCCACTTTTTCAAGTAGTGGCTCACCGTGAGCGTCTTTAATGGTATTGCCTAGCAAGTGGCCAAGCATACTGACGTTACTTTTTAGCGCGCTGTACTTTTCATTCATATCGTATCCATCTCGTAATTTTTTTACATCCAGTGCATCAATGCTGACCAATAATCTATCCGTGATCCCGCTTAAAGGTCAACTTTGATCATAATCGAGGGCAAAAAAACGATTCTACTTTGATTTTTATCATGTCCTCTGCGCTATTTTGTAACAAATTTCCGTAATTCACCTGTCTTTAAGCACATTTGTTGTGTGCTTTGTCGGCAAAAATGAACGAAATGCTTTATTTAAGGGCAAAGTAACGTTATCGGGTTGTGATACTTGTTGCACTTGTGGTGAGCTGTTATTTTGGAAGTGCGGTGTGGAATCGGGTGGTTTAATTAAAAAGCAGGAAAAACATGACAAGTGTTGACAGCTATTCGATAAACCTGTAAACATACAAATGCAAGTTTATTGAAT
>NZ_NOIF01000138.1 GCF_002265265.1 Photobacterium sanguinicancri | reverse complement strand
GCCCTTAACATTATTTTTGTTACTAACAAATAATGTTCCTTTTATCTTATTTTTCGACTCATATGCTTTGTTGACATACCAACCAAATTCTTGCTTTATAGAAAAATATAGATTATCAGCGGTGTTATAAACATAGTCGTGGTTATCGATGAAAATAATACCAATATCATCCACAGTTACTGAAGGGTTTTCAGCTTGAATTTGCTTAATGACTTCAATGATTTTTGTTTCTGATGTTTCATTAAGTTTTGCACTAGTTCTAACTATCTGAACACTTGAGTGGTTTTGGTCAACAACATCTGCAAATCTTCGAAGAGGTTCTCTCGATAGTTCATATACACCATTTTTTTTGGTTGGTTGATATCCACAAGCAATCCATTCTTTATCTTCCAACCAACGAAGTCTTCGTGTTTCAAAAAGCCCCATCCCTAATGCGTGAGCAAACATCAAAGTTCTTGGTTCAGTCCTATAACATTTACTTAGTAAGTAATCTGGTTCTATTTCACTAACCAAATTTTCATCAAATATGCTTTGGAAAATATCACCTGCTACATAAAGATTTTTGCTTGTTACTAGCTGGCATAGGTCAATAAAAGAATCTGGGAAATCTTGACTCTCATCAAGTAAAATATAATCAAAAGCATACCCTCTTTCATTTACAGAGTTGTTTTTCTTGAGATGTTCGATGGCGCTCTTACAAGCGTCATCAAAAGAGGTGAATCGATTATAACGAAGGAACGGAACTCCATAAAATTCACAGATATAACTGTAAGCTCCTGAGTTTTTATCATACTGAGAACCCCAAGCATTTACGCACCACAAACGCTGATTCCAAAGAATCTGTTGTTCAACTTTCATAAAGTCAAAAAAATCAGGAATTCGCTTATGTAAACTAGCCGCTAGGATTTTATTGTGGCAGGTAAACATGATTTTGCTATCGGAGTTTTCCTCAGAGACATACAGCTCTTTTAGCTTATGAAGTAACAGTTCAGTTTTACCTGTTCCCGACAAGCCTTGAATCCTAATTGTATCCTTCTGAGGTTTTTGATAAATGAACCGAGTTTGGTCACCATCAAACAATAGAATCTTCTGTTTTACTCTATCAAGAACGTTATCGGGAACATCATCTTTAACTTTCTCAATGTCGTTGATGCTGCCTGTTAGTAGTGAGACTAACAGTTCTGAGGTCTTCTTCTTTTTAGGGTCATCAAGATATATCCCATCAAATAACGCTCCCCAATCATCGATATCATTAATCGCCACTTCGTGGATAAGCTCTCGCTTCCATTTACGAGGACGACCAATCTTGTCTTTATAGCGATACTTGTCTGAAATAGAACCTAAGTCCTCGACAAAGTCCTCGACAAATTCTTCAAAGTCGTCTTCATCATCCCCTAAGTTCACAAACGTGATTTTATGGTCGGGAGCAAGTACAACTATTGCATGTTGATAGCTGTAGTTGTACTTAGTGTCACCTAAAGGTTTATCCACCACATAAACCTGTTTCATATTGTCAATGGAATACTGCTCAAGGCGGTTCAACAGAGCGCTATTCTCATCATTTTTTTCAACTTGAAGGTAGAAGAAGCTACTAGACATTGTTAGACAAGTACCTATTTGTGAAATACTAATCTTACAATACTAATCTATTGATTAAATTGGATGAATCTTTTTTTCATAATCTGAAGGCTACTAACCTTTTCAGTAATGCAGTATTTATTCCTATGAGATGTATTGACTGGCCTGCATCACCTGCGTTTTGTCTGAATGCAGGTGATGCAGGTGGAGCTTAGTTCGGTAAATGGTCTACGGATAAGCTGTTTATTACATCAACTAAATATTGCACCTCTACCTGTTTGCCGTATCGGTCATAAGTAATACTGTTTTGGGCATGACCTAAGATTTCAGCTGCTTTAATTTGTGACACTGACTGTTGTTTAAGCTGATTAGCCACGGTATGTCTGAAAGAGTGGAAATCAAAGCCACGCTCAAACCCAAGTTTGATCTTGAACCGTCCAAACCATTTAGATGCAGCTGTACCAAAACCGTCACGGGCTTCTTTTAGCTCAGGGAATACCCTTTCCGATTGAACCGAATTAATGTAGTCGATGAAGCCCAATTCAATGATTTTTTTATGGATAGGGATGATTCTTCGGCTAAAGTTGTTCTTTAACTTCTGCCCAGCAAACCTGTCATCAATCTGAAGCACCCATATGCCGTCAATCTGGTATATGTCTTTCTTGTAGAGCTGACATAGCTCATTTAGCCGCGCACCCGTTAAAGAGCCAAGAATCGGCAGCCAGTAATAATGTTGGTGTAGGTACTTTTTTTGGGTGTGTATCTCAGTACTAAATAGCTTTTTCAAATTTTCCTTAGAGTAGGCATGCTTGGCTTCGCTGTCTTTGCGTGTTTTTCTGAATTTCATTCCCTTAAATGGGTTTATGTCCGTCAGCTCCATTTGCACGCACCATTCAAAAAACGACGAACTTTTCTGAATGTAATCTTTAACGCTCTCAGTGCTCAGGGTTGCTTTTTGGTGCTTTTCATTGGCCTTGATAAGTTGTTTGCCTTTTAGACCATCAAACTCTTTGAACTTTCTGGCATTCACTGGGTACTGGCTAAGTAAGACACGAGCTTCTTCTGCCTCCATACGACGAACTTCTTTGATTTCTTTTTTGCCAAGTAAAGTAATTACGGTAAAGCACTTGTTATAAGCCATTTCTAGCGTTTTCTGGCTGACAAGTTCACGCTTTGACTCTTTGTATTTTTCCAGACACTTGAACGGATCTAGTGAGGTAGAGGAAGCCTGCTTTATCTTTGGTGGTGTGTTAGTGCAATTAGTAGCACATTTTGAGTGCGAGATAAGTGTCTTGGTTTGTATTGAGGTGCGGATCTCAAGCTCTAGCTTTAGCGACTTGATGATGGCCTCTTGCTTGTTGGAAGTACGGAGAGATTGTTTTACCTCGAAGCGGTTATCAAAGAGGTGTCTGTGTTGTGCTGAGATTTGGTAGCGGAAGTACCAGTTACCACTTTTTGCTAGGGAGAGGTAGCGCATGTTTAGTACCTTTTTTTAGTACAAACAGCAAAAGTTACTAGATTAAAAACCAAAAAAGGCTGTTAACTCAATGAGTTAACAGCCTTTCCAAACGTTTGGTGGAGCTGGCGGGATTTGAACCCGCGTCCAAAATCAGTCTAACCAGAGGCGCTACATGCTTAGTCTGTCTTTATTCTCGTACCCGACACTGCGAACAGACACGCTATGCGAATACATACCAGAATTCTATTTCGCGGTTCACCTCTCTAGTCAAAGGTTCCCTCGCTATCTCGTTTGGGTTTGAACCCCTGTTAATCCCCGTCTTACAAGCGGAAGCTAGGGCAGGAGCGCTCTCAGCAGAGTATTAAGCTGCTAGTGCGTAGTTTTCGTCGTTTGCGACTATTTTTTTGCGGCTTTTAACGTGGCAAACCGCCCCACGACATGCTCCCAAAGCCTTCGTGATCCTGTCGAATCCTGAATCAGCCCCAGAGGTGTTACGCGTTCGATATTAGCATACTTTATATATGCGTCAACAAATTACGATGTGACTAAGTGTTTATGGATAAAAATCGAACACTTAGCCACAAGTTGACTATCTTGCGCTGTGTTTCATGATGCGCGCTTTATCACGCTGCCAATCACGATCTTTACTGTCACTACGCTTATCGTGCAATTTCTTGCCTCGCGCGGTGCCTATCTTAATTTTAACCCAAGATGCCTTCCAGTACATGGTTAATGCCACAATGGTTTCACCATCACGGTTTACAGCATGTTCTAGCTTTTCGATTTCACGGCGGTTAAGCAGCAGTTTACGCACACGTGTTGGGTCAGCAACTACGTGGGTAGAAGCGGCATTCAGTGGGGTAATAGTGACACCAGAGATAAAGGCTTCGCCATTACGCAGGAAGACATAACTCTCTGAAATGTTGATTTTACCGTCACGAATCGCTTTTACTTCCCACCCTTGTAGCGAGAGGCCTGCTTCATATTCGTCGTCAATCGAAAACTCATGACGCGCGGAGCGGTTTTTTGCAATGGTATTGCTACCCGGTTTACTTGGTTTTTTCTTGGCCATAAATACTCTTTTTATTCTGTGTCCCGCACTGTTTAGGGGCGGTCGAGAGAATTACAGGGGGCATCGGTCTTACCTTGGTAAGCGATTATGCGCTGTATTCCCTATTTTGGCTGTTAGCGCAGTAATGGTATCATTACTTTCGTCTAAGGGTTAAGGAGAAACTATGCCTCAGATCACTCGCTCTGCGTTAGTCCCTTTTAGCGCCAAGCAAATGTTTGAATTGGTTAACGATGTTGAGTCTTATCCTGCCTTTTTGCCAGGCTGTTCAGGCTCGAAAGTACTGGAAAGTTCTGAATTGCACATGATGGCATCTGTTGATGTGGCTAAGGCTGGGATCAAGAAAACGTTTGTTACCCGTAACCAGTTAACCAGTTTTCAAAATATTGAAATGCAGCTTGTTGAAGGCCCTTTTCAGAAGTTGGTTGGTGGCTGGAAGTTTATCGAACTCGATGCTGAAGCTTGTAAAGTCGAGCTTAATCTTGATTTTGAATTTACTAATGCGATTGTTGAAATGGCGTTCGGGAAAGTATTTAAAGAGTTAACCGGTAATATGGTGTCTGCTTTTACGCAACGAGCAAAAGAAGTTTATGAATTCTGACGATAAGTTAATTCATGTCGAGGTAGTGTATGCACTGCCTGTGGCGCAGCGAGTCATTAAACTTGCGATCACGTCTGATACCAAAGTACAGGCGATTATCGAACAATCAGGTGTACTTGAAATGTACCCAGACATCGACCTAAAGAAAAATAAGGTGGGTGTGTATAGCCGTAATGTGAAGCTTGATGCGACAGTGCGCGATGGTGATCGTATCGAGATTTATCGTCCGCTACTGGCTGATCCGAAAGAGATCCGCCGTAAGCGTGCCGAGCAAGCCAAAAAAGCGGCAGAAGCGAATAAATAACGAATGGTGCTGTTTTTCGGCCATAAAAAAGCTCGCTAAGGCGAGCTTTTTTGCATCTGTTTCATAGGTGAAAACCTATTAGCAGGTGTGGCCATTGGCAGATTTTATTAGTTCATGCCATCCATGAACTTAGGACCTTGCTGGTAATCACCTGATAAGCCAATTAAATTATGGTCTTTATCAAAGCTTAACGTTAGGTCTTTTTGCTGTGGATCACCATGGCCTGGTTTGTGGTAGTAAACATAGTACCAAGTGTCAGGGTGGCCTTGCTCTACTAGCATTGGCGAACCTAATACATAACGTACTTGTTCTTTATTCATTCCAAATCGTAGTGTATCAACATCTTTTGCTTCCAAGAAGTTACCTTGGTTGATGTCAATACGGTAAACCAATCGTTCAACAACTGAACAGCCACCCAGTAGACTTAGTGCTAACGTAAGTGCGGCAATGTTTTTCCAACTCATAGCATCCCGGCGTATTCGCTTTAACTGCTGCGATAATAAACAAGCTCGAAGCAGAAGTAAAAAGGCAGATAAAAAACAGTGAATCTCAACCAATACAATACCAGCTTTGGTATTGGTTAAGTATACAGACTGCCATTACTTTAATTAGTTGCATGGCAGTACTGGTTATTTTATCACGTTGTCGGGGTAGGCGCTGAAAATAGATTGCCGATAAATATTAGCTATGCCGCAATCAGCAATTCTTTTGCGTTGGCTAAGGTGCGTTCGGTGATTTCGCTGCCGCCCAATAGGCGTGCCAATTCAGCAACGCGGTCATCTTGCTGCAATGGGCGCATGCTGGTTTCTGTTTGGCCGTTAGAGGCGGTTTTCGCCACAAACATTTGTTGGTGGCCACAACCAGCCACTTGCGGTAAGTGAGTAACACACATGACTTGGGTGGATTCCCCCAAGGTGCGCAGCATTTTGCCCACAATCGCCGCCGTCGGGCCACTGATACCCACATCGACTTCATCGAAAATCAGGCTTGGTGTTTCTACTTTTTGGGCGGTGATCACTTGGATTGCCAGTGATATACGCGATAGCTCACCCCCTGATGCCACTTTACCCAGTGGCTGCAAAGGTTGGCCCGGGTTGGTTGATACCAAGAAGGTAATGGTGTCGAAACCCAGCGGGCTAAGCATTCCTGTCGCGTCGCTTTGAATGTCGATATTGAAAATACCGTGCTCCATACTGAGTTGGTGCATGCTGTCAGAGATTTTCTTATCCAATTCTTTGGCGTAACGCTGGCGACTTTTGCTGAGCTTTTCTGCGCGCGCAATAAATTGTTGGCGTTTTACTTCTACTTCGTCGGCTAGGCCGTCTAGGCGTTCGTCGCTACAATCTAAGTCTTCTAGCTCTTTAAGTAGATCTTGATGTTTTTGGTACAGCTCTGCGGGCATGACGTAGTGCTTACGTGCCAACGACATGATCTTGGCTAATCGCTCTTCAAGATAAACAAGGCGTTGCGGATCCATGTCCATCGCATCTAAATAACAGCGCAGTTCTTGGCTGGCTTCTTGTACTTGGATGATCGCTTCTTCCAGCATCTGTGGCACGGTATTAAGCTGGCTATCTAGCTCGCCAAGGGCGCACACTTGCTGGCTGGCCATTTGCAGTAATTGCAGGGCATTGCCATCGTCGTTATCGTACAAAATTGCCAAGGCACTTTGGCTCGACATTGCCAGTTCACCTGAGTTGGATAGGCGTTTGTGCTCTTCTTCGATCTCTTGATATTCGTCTTCACCCAGTGCTAATTCATCCAGTTCTTTCACTTGGTATTGAATTAATTGCTTTTGGGCTTCGTTCTCTTCACGGCTTTGGCTTAAGCGTTTTAGCTCGTTACTGGCCTGACGCCACACTTGGTATGCTTGGCGCGTTTTGTCCATTAATACGTGGTGACCAGCGTATTGATCCAGCATTTGCTGTTGGTGATCGGCACGCATCAGTTGTTGGTGAGCATGCTGACCATGGATGTTGATCAGCAGTTGGCCAAGGGCTTTTTGTTGTGAAGCAGGTACAGGGCTGCCGTTGATAAAACCACGTGAACGACCTTCTTTGGTGATCACGCGACGTAAAATACATTCGTCGCCATCACACAATTCGTTGTCTTCTAACCAGCGGCGGGCTGCTTGGTTATTGGCCAGTGAAAACGCGGCTGAAATTTCAGCTTTGTCTTCATTCGGGCGAACCATGCAAGCTTCTGCGCGATCGCCCAAGCATAAGCCTAAGGCATCAATTGCAATGGATTTACCAGCACCAGTTTCACCAGTAATGGTGGTCATTCCTGACTTAAGTTCAAATTCAAGACTTTTGACAATAGCAAAGTTAGAGATCGTCATATGAGCGAGCATGTGTTCACCTGTTTAAATCAACACCTGTGTTTTCATACAGTATATACTGTATCTACGTACAGTAAAGATACCTGTGCACATTTTTGTGATGAAAGAAGGAGAGTGCTCATTTTTTATCTAACTTAATGATAGTTAGTGAAATATTTGAACGACGAAATGTAAAAAAGCCAGCGCGGTGGCTGGCTTAGTATGGTGTGGTTTACGGTATATTCGCGATATACAGGGTTAGAACAACTTGCTCGACCAACCTAGCTTGCCACGAAGCACTTCATAGTAGCTGTAGTTTTTCGGGTGGATCAGTTGCAAGCATTCAGGGCTCTGATAAATATGAATTTCATCGCCAGGGCTAACCGGTAACGACACCTGCCCATCACAACTTACTTCAAGGGTGCTGCCGTTATCTGGCGAAACCAATAATTTGATCCGGCGGTTACCATCAACCACTAATGGGCGGCTTGAGAGGGTGTGCGGGAACATAGGCACCAAGGTAATGGCGTTTAAGCTGGGTGATAAAATCGGGCCACCGCCAGATAATGAATACGCCGTTGAGCCTGTCGGGGTAGCGATAATTAAGCCATCTGAGCGCTGTGAAAAAGCAAAGGCTTCGTCGATATAGACTTCAAACTCTATCATGTGCGCGACTTTGCCTGGGTGTAATACCGCTTCGTTTAAAGCGGCATTACGGCTTTTTATTTGGCCATGGCGGTGTACTTCCGCTTCCAATAAAAAGCGTTGTTCGCTGACAAATTCGCCTTGCAGTACGGCTGCTAGTTCTTGATCAAAGGTATCTGGGTCTAGGTCGGTTAAGAACCCTAGGTTGCCGCGATTCACCCCGATTACGGCGATGTCGAATCGGGAAAGCACCCGTGCAGCGCCCAGCATATTGCCGTCGCCACCCACCACAATGGCGAGGTTGGCTTTGTCACCTATAGTGAGTAAATCACAAAAACAATCGGCGGGGACGTCGATCTCGTTTTCAAGGCGGTGATCAACTAACACATTATATTTTTTTTCCGTAAGCCAATCGTACAGTGCTTTATGGGTTTGTAAGGCATCTGGATTTCTCGGTTTACCAATTAATGCGACAGTGTCAAAAATGCGCTTCATGTCCTTGATCCGACGGGTGATAGTGGGGGCAGTATAGCCTTTGGATGAGAAGAATGTCGCGCTTTGTGAACGATATCAGCTTGAATCATTGAAGTTCATCCCCATAATATGCGCAAGACTGTTTTTTGTGTGGGGTTTAATGTTTAAATCCCCCGCAATATTTTGAACTCAATATCTTGGCGGAGAAGCGAAAGCATGAGCAACGAAGAGAAAAAAGTACAGGACGAGCAACTACAGCAGGAAAACACTGTAGACACGGCTGAGACTGTATCTGCTGAGGAAGAAGTTGTTGAAATGACAATGGAAGAACTGCAAGCAGCACGTATTGCTGAATTAGAAGCGGCGTTGCTAGCAAGCGATGCGAAAGCGAAAGATGCGGTTGATGCGTCATTACGCGCTCGCGCTGAAGGTGAAAATGTTCGTCGTCGTAGCGAGCAAGAAATTGATAAAGCGCGTAAGTTTGCGCTTAACAAGTTTGCTGAAGAGCTACTGCCTGTTATCGATAACATGGAACGTGCTATCGAAATGACAGACAAAAACGATGAAGCACTTAAGCCAATGCTTGAAGGTGTTGAACTAACACTGAAAACCATGACAAGCACGGTTGAGAAATTCGGCCTTAAGCAAATCGACCCAATGGGCGAAGCGTTTAACCCTGAATTCCACCAAGCGATGACGATTCAAGAAAGTGCTGATTTTGCACCTAACTCAGTAATGTTAGTTATGCAAAAAGGTTACGAACTTAACGGTCGTGTTATTCGCCCTGCGATGGTAATGGTATCGAAAGCCCCTGCGGGCAACATTGATACGCAAGCGTAATCGTTGCGAGCAATTAAATAAGGCTCGCTACGGCGGGCTTTTTATTTTTTTTGCATTTTTTTTCTTGGGTCCCCTTGAAAAGCTGTCGGCTGACCTTATTTATTAGTCATACGACATCGTAAAGATATTTTTCGGGCATAGCCCAATTGCTAGTGGCATTGAAGATGTGTTGCTAGTTAGCACAATTAAACGAATTTCGGAGAAAGCCTGATGGGTAGAATCATTGGTATTGACTTGGGTACAACTAACTCTTGTGTTGCAGTACTTGATGGTGACAAACCACGTGTAATTGAAAACGCAGAAGGTGAGCGTACAACGGCATCTGTTATTGCTTACACTCAAGATGGTGAAACATTAGTTGGTCAACCAGCTAAGCGTCAGGCGGTAACTAACCCTGAGAACACCCTTTTCGCTATCAAGCGTCTTATCGGTCGTCGTTTTGAAGACGAAGAAGTACAGCGCGATATCGAAATCATGCCTTTCAAAATTGTTAAGGCTGACAACGGCGATGCATGGGTAGAAGCGAAAGGCCAAAAAATGGCTGCTCCTCAAGTATCTGCTGAAGTACTTAAGAAAATGAAAAAGACTGCAGAAGACTACCTTGGTGAGGCAGTAACTGGCGCAGTTGTAACCGTACCTGCTTACTTTAACGATGCACAGCGTCAAGCAACGAAAGATGCTGGCCGTATCGCAGGTCTAGATGTTAAACGTATCATCAACGAACCAACAGCTGCTGCACTAGCTTACGGTCTTGATAAGCAAGGTGGCGATCGCACTATCGCGGTTTACGACCTTGGTGGTGGTACATTCGATATCTCTATCATCGAAATCGATGAAGTTGAAGGCGAGAAAACATTTGAAGTTCTAGCAACTAACGGTGATACACACCTTGGTGGTGAAGATTTCGATAACCGCATGATCAACTACTTAGTAGACGAATTCAAAAAAGAGCAAGGCATCAACCTTAAGAACGATCCTCTTGCTATGCAGCGTGTTAAAGAAGCAGCTGAAAAAGCGAAGATTGAACTATCTTCTGCACAGCAAACTGACGTAAACCTTCCTTACGTTACTGCTGATGCAACTGGTCCTAAGCACATGAACGTTAAAGTGACACGTGCGAAACTAGAATCACTAGTTGAAGACCTAGTTCAACGTTCTCTAGAGCCACTAAAAGTAGCACTAGCAGATGCAGACCTATCTGTAGGCGACATCACTGATGTTATCCTAGTAGGTGGTCAAACACGTATGCCTATGGTTCAAGCTAAAGTTACTGAGTTCTTCGGTAAAGAACCACGTAAAGACGTGAACCCTGATGAAGCGGTTGCTGTAGGTGCTGCTGTTCAAGGTGGTGTTCTAGCGGGCGACGTTAAAGACGTTCTTCTTCTAGATGTTACTCCTCTATCTTTCGGTATCGAAACGATGGGCGGCGTGATGACTAAGCTAATCGAGAAAAACACAACTATCCCAACAAAAGCGGATCAAGTGTTCTCGACTGCTGAAGACAACCAAAGCGCGGTAACTATCCACGTGCTTCAAGGTGAGCGTAAGCAAGCGACTTACAACAAGTCTCTAGGTCAATTTAACCTAGAAGGTATCCAAGCAGCAGCACGTGGCATGCCACAAATCGAAGTAACATTCGACCTAGATGCTGATGGTATCCTGAACGTGTCTGCTAAAGACAAGCAAACAGGTAAAGAGCAGAAGATCACTATCCAGGCATCTGGCGGTCTTTCTGAAGAAGAAATCGAAAAAATGGTTCAAGAAGCAGAAGCTAACAAAGAAGCGGACAAAAAGTTCGAAGAGTTAGTGACTGTACGTAACCAAGCTGACCAAATGATCCACGGCACTCGTAAGCAAATTGAAGAAGCAGGTGATGCACTTCCAGCTGACGAGAAAGAAAAAATTGAAGTAGCAATTAAAGAGCTAGAAGAAGTGAAAGGTGGCGAAGATAAAGAAGCTATCGACGCTAAAGTTCAAGCACTTATGACTGCTGCTCAAAAGCTAATGGAAATCGCTCAGCAACAAGCTCAAGCACAACAAGCGCAAGCTGGTGGCGCAGAGCAAGCTCAACCACAAGATGACAACGTAGTTGACGCTGAATTCGAAGAAGTTAAAGACGAAAAAAAATAAGATAGTTAATTCATAATCTTATTTCTGCACGGGCGTTAGAGTGAACCTCTCACGCCCGTAGCTGTATTAAAGGCGGGTGACTTTTAGTATGTCAAAACGTGATTTATATGAAGTTCTGGGTGTCGGTCGCGATGCATCAGAGCGTGATATCAAAAAGGCGTATAAGCGTCTTGCCATGAAGTTCCACCCTGACCGTAATCAGGGCGATGAGAGCTCGGCTGATAAATTCAAAGAAGTTAAGACGGCGTACGAAATCTTAACGGATCCACAGAAGAAAGCAGCTTACGACCAATACGGTCATGCAGCCTTTGAACAAGGCGGTATGGGTGGCGGCGGTGGCGGCTACGGTGGTGGTGCAGATTTCGGCGATATCTTCGGCGATGTGTTTGGCGATATCTTTGGTGGCGGCGGTGGCCGACGTCAACAACAACGTCAACAACGTGGCGCAGATCTACGCTACAACATGGAATTAACTTTAGAAGAGGCTGTACGTGGCTGTTCTAAAGAGATTCGTGTACCAACATTAGTTGGCTGTGATACGTGTGACGGCAGCGGTGCGAAGAAAGGTTCTTCAGCAACCACTTGTGGTACATGTCATGGTCAAGGCCAAGTACAGATGCGTCAGGGCTTCTTTGCTGTACAGCAAACCTGTCCACACTGTAATGGTCGCGGTAAGATCATCAAAGACCCTTGTGGTACTTGTCATGGTCACGGCCGTAAAGAAGAAACCAAAACGCTATCAGTTAAAATCCCAGCAGGGGTTGATACAGGCGACCGTATTCGTCTAACTGGCGAAGGTGAAGCGGGCGAGTTTGGTGCACCAGCGGGTGACTTGTATGTACAAGTTCACGTAGCAGAGCACCATATCTTCGAGCGTGATGGTAACAACCTTTACTGTGAAGTACCGGTTAGCTTTACAATGGCAGCACTGGGTGGCGAAGTTGAAGTCCCTACTCTAGATGGCCGTGTAAACCTGAAAGTGCCAACAGAAACGCAAACGGGCCGTATGTTCCGTATGCGTGGTAAGGGTGTTAAATCTGTACGTGGTGGTGCTATTGGTGATTTGATCTGCAAACTTGTAGTAGAAACACCGGTTAGCCTTAGCTCTCGTCAGAAAGAGTTACTGCAAGAGCTTGAAGAAAGCTTTGGTGGTAAAGCCGCAAGCAAGCACAAGCCTAAGTCAGAAGGTTTCTTCAATGGTGTGAAGAAGTTCTTTGATGATTTGACTGGCTAAGCGTTAAGCTCGCAAAGTTAAAGAAAAGCCGCCGTGTTTAATAACACGGCGGCTTTTTTGTGTCTGGTGAAAAGCTAATTATTTACCAACAACTACTATTGCCACTTTCGCTACCTATTCCAGCGGCATTGAGATTCAGCGTGCCACATTCATCTTTATTTTGTCCTGTAGCTGATTGGGGTGTGGCTTTAACAATATAAGTGTTAGCACCTGTGCCAGAGCTATCAATAGTCATTTTGTAGCGGTTAGTGTCTGTTTCACAAAATATACATGTTCCATTAGCGACTATCGTGTAATCATAACTGCCTGATTGATTATATTTTTCTTCTAGAGTTAACTGTATCTTCATCATGTCAGCCATCGCTTGGGTTCGATGGGATTTGAGCATATGGTCGGCATAAGAGGGATAAGCTATAGCCGATAATATTCCTACAACGGCTACTACTATAAGTAGCTCGATCATGCTCACACCTTTTTGTATCTTCATTTTAAAAATTCTCTTATAAAGTAGATGTAACCCTAAACTCGCTTTCATAAAATCTTCACTATTTTGCATTGGTGATAGCATGACAATCAATGTAATGAGATTAATTAGATTATTTCGTAGTAAGGATTGCGTTATGGATCGCGAATTAATGTTTATCATGGAGTAATAGATGCATAAACATAAGCGAGTTATCGGGTTTTCTTTAATTGAGCTATTAGTTACTATTTCTGTAGTTATTATTTTTATGAGCTCGGCTGCTCCAGCCTTTTCTAGCCTGATAGAGAAAGAAAAGTTAAAGCGCTTAGCAACCGAAATAGAGTGGCTATTTGTTTTATCTAAATCGGAATCAGTCATGCGTAGCAACGATGTTCTTGTGACGTTTTCTGGTATTGAAAAAATCGCGAATAATAGTTCAGATAATTGGTCGATTACAGCGATGGATAAAATAACAAATGATGTTATCGGTGCCATTAATGGAGCTGATTTTAAAGGTGTGGTTCTATCTCGTTCTTTTCAAAAAGAAAGTGTTAATTTTAGCTCATTAACCGGGCGGCCAAGACAGAATGGCAGTTTAATATTTAATACGGATAACAACGCTGAAAAAATAAAAGTTAAAGTAAGCAATATGACAGGACGGATTTATACATGCTCTGAACTCGGAGGCTATAATTATGGCACCTGCAGTTAGTAAAAACAGAGGGTACAGTTTAATCGAGTTAATGGTTGCCTCAACGATTAGCTTGATAGCCTTAGGCTTTGTTTCTTCTGTTTTTTTATCTGGATATAAACTTAACTCTCAACGCTCATTGGAGTTAATGGTCGCTCAAGATTTAAATGACACATTAAAAATGATGAAAGAAGATATTGTTAGGGCTGGCTACAATGAAGGCATGCGCTCTAGTTTTGTGATCACAGGAACTGATCCATCGATGGTCGTACATCTATCACCTCCCCCCCCAGCCATTGCCAGTTGTATTTCTTACGGCTATTTCGATGGGGTGAGAAAATATTATCGGTCGTATTATAAAAGTAATAATCGATTAAATGTTTTAACGTCTGAAAC